>JAEUQE010000659.1 GCA_016789785.1 Bryobacterales bacterium | reverse complement strand
CGCCAAAGCAGCCGAGGTCGCCGTAGCCCAGATCGTCGGCAAGAATCAGCACGATGTTCGGTGAGCGCGGAGTGGCAAACGCGGCGAGCGAGGCTGATGAGAGTATTGACGTTGCTGATGCAAGCAAGGTCCTGCGGTGCATGGATCGTCCCTTATTCTATCCGGCTTGGGCGTGAGCCGGCGCTCCGGCGTACTCCTCCCAGCCTTTCGCCCCTCATCCGATAAGCACACGGGTGTCGCGCTGTTGGACGAACAGGGACGGATCGAATGGGTGTACCCAGGCTTTGAACGGGCGACGAAAGCTTTGAGAGAGCACCTTCGCACGCGCTGGTGGACTCATGTGTTCGGCCAAATGCACCGGTAGAAATTACGTTCGCTTCCTGGTGTAGCGCCCGCCCCTCACGGTCACGCCCGGCAGCCGCCAGTATTGTGTATCTGGAACTTGCGATTGGGGCCGGAAGCCCGCATCGAGTGGATAGAGCCGTCACGTTCGCCGGGGCGACGGCTCCAGGTTGGGCGTTCATCGGGGGTGGCGATGGAGCGTTACGAATCGCCAGTTCTGAGAGGGAACTGCGGGGTTAGAGAGGCGAGGGAGAGGACGATACCAAACTTATACAAAATGCGCCGATGGAGGGACGTCGTGCAGCATACCGGAAGCCATGTGATCCCAATCGCGGTTCTCCCCAAGCCGAGCGTCACTCGGGTCGGACGGACCTGCATCGGAGGCACCTTCTTTCCGCCCGCGGCACCCAGCGCTGGCGCGCACGAAAATTTCCTATCGTATTTGAAAAAAGCCCGGAAGTTCCGGACTTGCCCTTGGTGAGACAATGTCCGTACAAGAGAAGTCTACCCCCACTTTGCCTCGCGGTCAATAGAGAAATCGGGATGAAATGCTGTTAATTTCGCGCCAGTCTCCGGCATACGCCCTAGCCGGTCGCAGGAGTAAGCCTACGGCGCGGGGGAACCGCCCTATCCCGCACGGGACTCAGAGGGGCGCTGGAGTGATGCGGGAGCCGCAGGTCCGCCGCCCGACGCAGCGCCCGACGCAGCCCCAGTGACGTAGCACCACACCGCGGGCGTGCTCGATCGCGAGGACTCCTTCCGGCGGGCGCCGGTCACTCCGTGCGGCGCGAACGCCCACCGCGGCGAATTCCCTGAAACTACCGCCCTTTCAACTCCAATGCGATGTCTTCGCTGTACTGCGGCGACGTGAGCTGCTTGCCGCTCCCCTGATGCAAGAAGTTCTCCGTGGCCTCCACTCTGCCCGACCGCGGGTTCCACCACCGTGCGACGTAGCTTCCCGCAGGCAGTTGCAGTGATAGCGTCGCGGTCTGACGGTTCGTGCGCACCACGTACCGCGGCCGGTAATCCGCCATCACCTTTCCATGATGCAGATACAGCGCATACTGCTTGCCGGC
>JAEUQE010000658.1 GCA_016789785.1 Bryobacterales bacterium | reverse complement strand
TATTACCAGTTGTTCGCCCTGCTGAACAACGTGGATGAGATCGACAAGGAAGCGGATCGCAAGGACTTCAACCGTCCGTTTCTTCCCTTGGGAACGGAAGAGGAGTTGAAGCGGTATCACGCATGGGAAGCGCAGATGCAGCTTCTCGAGACGGATCTGGTTCGCTATCGCGAGTCCTTGCCCGGGGAAGGCGCGCCGCTGGACGTGGGCGCCGTGGAACGCCAGAAGCACATTGATGCGCACCGGCGACGCATGCCGCAAGTGACGCGCACGCTGATCATGCGCGAGTTGGCGAAGCCGCGCCAGACGTACATTCATCTGGGTGGCGACTTCACACGCAAGGGAGCCGGCGTGGAGCCGGGCACGCCGGGTGTACTGCCTCCGATGGAGGGCGTGACGGGGAGACCCACGCGGCTCGACTTCGCGAAGTGGCTGGTGGACAAGCGCCAGCCGCTGACCGCGCGTGTGACCGTGAATCGTGTGTGGCAGAAGTACTTTGGCAAGGGCATTGTGGACACGGAGAACGATCTCGGTGTGACTGGCGATAAGCCGACGCATCCCGAGTTGTTGGACTATCTGGCGCTCGAATTCATGGAACGTGGATGGAGCCAGAAGCAGTTGCACCGCCTGATTGTGACCTCGGCCACATACCGGCAGGCGTCGCAGGGACGCGCGGATTTGAAAGCCGCCGATCCCGAGAATCGTCTGCTCGCGCGTCAGAACCGTTTGCGTCTGGATGCGGAGATCATTCGGGATTCGGCGCTGGTGGCGAGTGGATTGTTGAGCCGCAAACTTGGCGGCCCGAGCGTGTATCCGCCGCTGCCCGCTGGCGCGAATTCCGTGACGCAAGTGAAGCGCGAATGGAAAGTGAGCAAAGGCGAGGACAAGTACCGGCGCGGCCTCTACACTTACTTCCAACGCTCTGCGCCGCATCCTGGTCTGGTGCTCTTTGATGCGCCTGATGCGACGGTGACGTGTACGCGGCGCATCCGGTCAAACTCGCCGCTGCAGGCGCTGACACTGCTGAATGATGAAGCGTACTTCGAGTTCGCGGAAGCATTGTCGGCGCGGCTGGCCAAGGTAGAGGGCGATGATGCTGCCCGGTTGAGGCAGGGTTTCGCGTATGCAGTGAATCGCGCGCCGTCCGATGTGGAGGCGTCGCGGCTGATGAAGCTGCTTGCCGCGCAGCGCGATGCGAAGAAGGATGAGAAGGCCGCATGGACCGCGATATCGCGCGTGCTGCTCAACCTCGACGAGTTCATGACACGGGAATAGGAACTGACCGATGACCAACGACGATCAACACCTGCTCAAACGCACCCGGCGGCAGCTCTTTCGCGACTGTGGCATCGGCGTCGGCAAGGTTGCACTGGCCTCGCTCATGGGCGGGGAGTTGTTCGCCAAGCGCCATCACGCGGCGAA
>JAEUQE010000657.1 GCA_016789785.1 Bryobacterales bacterium | reverse complement strand
GCGCAGGTGCGTGCGCAGATCGTGCGGCTCAGCGCCAAGTCGTATTGGGACCAGTTCGCCGACGCGCCCGAATTCGTAGTCCTCTTCCTGCCGGGCGAAGCGTTCTACAGTGCGGCGCTGATGCAGGAGCCCGAGTTGATCGAGTATGGCGCGGACCGCAAGGTGATTCTCGCCACGCCCACCACGCTCATTGCGCTCCTCAAGGCAGTGGCCTACGGATGGCGTCAGCAGCGTGCCGCGGAGCGGGCCGAAGAGGTTCGCGAGTTGGGATCGGAGTTGTTCGAACGGCTGCGGGCTCTCGCCGGTGAACTGTCGTCCCTCGGCAACCAACTGGAGCGCGCCGTCCAGACTTACAACCGCACGGTCGGCGCCTGGGAATCGCGCGTGATGCCCGCGACCCGGCGTCTGCACGAACTCGGCGTTGGCTCCGAAGATCAACTGGATTCGCCGCGCGCCGGCGAGACGCCAGTGAGACTGCCGCGCGCCGCGGATAGCCGCAACTGATCAGGGAGAGGGCAGTCGTACTCGATCCTTCGGAAGCTCGCGAGCCAGATTGGTGAGACTTCCGCGTATCAACGCCAGCGCTTCAAGTGGCATGCCCGAACGCCTCGTTCGCGGTTGCGCACGCTTCAGAGTGCCGCGCCGGACCGCGATCGGCGCAGATTGGTCTTCGTCCGCCACGAGGAGACCGGTCCATCTTGGATGCGGCCGGCTTGGGGCCTGGGTCAACGTGTGCATGGCGCGCCAGGCGCTCCGTAACGAAATGACCTCGGACGCTGGGAGCGCCACTCCCTAACGACGCACGCTGACCTGCGCCGCCGACGGGAAGTCCACCGGTACCTTCAACGTGACCTTGCCCGTCGCCGCCCACTCGGTCCCCCGCTGAAACGTAGTCACGAATCCGGCGCACTGCATCGCTTCCACGCCGTGTCCGAGCACCGTGTGAAACACTCTCCCCTTGCCATAGCGGATGGTCATCAGAACCGGTTCGTGTTCTCCGGAGCCGCCGGTTGCCGGGTCCGCCCATGCCGTGGCAAGCACCGTGAGATTCTCCGCCGGGCCGCGCAGTTGCTCATAGAGTTCGTCCTTGGCGTGCATCCACTCGGCCGGAATGCCCTTCATGATGGGATGCGACGCCTCGCGCGTCACCACCTTGTACTGATGTTGCTTGCCGTGATGGCCACCCTTGCCCGGTTTCATGTCTCGAGTGATCTTGCCATCGCGAAACCGGACATACGGCCCATCCTTCTCCGATCGCCCCATCCATCCACCGAGGCCGATCATGCGGTTGTACTCCAGCCACTGGGGAAACGCGTTGTCGGCCGCATGCACGCTGACGAAGCCCCCTCCACCGCGCACGAAGTCCTCAAACGCCTTCTGTGTCACCGGAGGCCACACGCTTCCTCCTCCGAAATCCGAATAGTT
>JAEUQE010000656.1 GCA_016789785.1 Bryobacterales bacterium | reverse complement strand
GCAATGACGGACGTGGATTGAAACACCTGCGCCACCAGCGCCATATCCAGCGTGCCCAGGATTCGTCCGTCAGCAATGACGGACGTGGATTGAAACCTGTCGCAACGGCGGCCAGTGTGCTCACAGTGCCGATTCGTCCGTCAGCAATGACGGACGTGGATTGAAACCGGACGTGTCAGGTGTCGCCCGATCTGTGCATAACCCCGATTCGTCCGTCAGCAATGACGGACGTGGATTGAAACCGGCTACGCTGATTTCTGCGCCCTTTTCGGCGTCCGATTCGTCCGTCAGCAATGACGGACGTGGATTGAAACGTCCTCTCGACTCCCCGCGCGCGCGGGAAGAATGCCGATTCGTCCGTCAGCAATGACGGACGTGGATTGAAACATATCGCCAGATGTCGATATCAAATGCGGCCGGCCAGCGATTCGTCCGTCAGCAATGACGGACGTGGATTGAAACCCCCGGCCATCGCCCGGCAGGTTGGCGGCATCATGATTCGTCCGTCAGCAATGACGGACGTGGATTGAAACCGATCTGCAGTTCGTGCAGTGCGGTTTCGGCTTCGGATTCGTCCGTCAGCAATGACGGACGTGGATTGAAACTTATTTTGTGCAAAGCAACTTCACACGGATTCGCGATTCGTCCGTCAGCAATGACGGACGTGGATTGAAACTTGCCAGAGAACCCGGGGGAGGGAGAAACAAAGGGATTCGTCCGTCAGCAATGACGGACGTGGATTGAAACCACATAGCCACCGCCGCATTAGTCGGAGCGCCATCGGATTCGTCCGTCAGCAATGACGGACGTGGATTGAAACATCATCAATCTCCCTTCGCCTGGGGCTTGAAATCCGATTCGTCCGTCAGCAATGACGGACGTGGATTGAAACCTCGCGATATTCTCGGGCGCCTGCTTTATCAAGAGGATTCGTCCGTCAGCAATGACGGACGTGGATTGAAACTCATATTGAATTCAGGTAGCGCGCAATATAGCCGCGATTCGTCCGTCAGCAATGACGGACGTGGATTGAAACGACCTGACCCTCAAGCAGTACGGTCTGGTTACTGGGATTCGTCCGTCAGCAATGACGGACGTGGATTGAAACGCGCCAGGGCACGGTTCCGGCATCGACGCCCGGAGGATTCGTCCGTCAGCAATGACGGACGTGGATTGAAACAAGCTCCCAGATAATCTGGGCGTCGGTGACGAGCGATTCGTCCGTCAGCAATGACGGACGTGGATTGAAACCAGTCCGAAGGAACCTGGACACCACCGGGGAGTGCGATTCGTCCGTCAGCAATGACGGACGTGGATTGAAACCTCGCCAGGGTAGGGCACGGGGGCCAGCAATCCACAGATTCGTCCGTCAGCAGTGACGGGCGTGGATTGAAACGTAGTACGCGGCAAGTGCCGTTTCGTGAATGCCGTGAT
>JAEUQE010000655.1 GCA_016789785.1 Bryobacterales bacterium | reverse complement strand
ATCCCGGTTTCCGGGTTTGTGGCCGTCTGCAGCCTGCCAAGCGAACTCATCCCAAACGATCTCGTCTGTGAGCCCTGTGTCACCCGCTTCAGGTCGCCATTCGCCGTGTAGTCGTACGTCGTGGCATAGGCAACTCCATTCGGGTCCTCGATCACTGCCCTCACCCAGGATGAGTCTGGTTGTAGACCGTCGTGCCGGCGCCACTGGCCGTCGCCGGTGTTCCCTCGTCCGTCCACCCGGTTACAGACAGCTTAACTGCCGTTTGACCCGCTACTGCTTGGCGACTCGAGAGATCGTTGGTACCGATTGGCCGTCGGATCGATAGGAGTAACCTTCCAATACCGTGTCCGGGCTGAGGTAGGGGCCAGCCCATCCCTCGACGCCAGTATCGGCAATGAGACATCGCAAGCCCTCCTCGGTAGTAGGGTACCGGCCGGTGTCCCTGTGGTAGGCCGCTAACGCCTGTTCAAATGCAGCAACTTGCGCCCTTTCGGCGTCCACCCGGTCTCCTGAAGAACACGCCAAGAGACCCAACATCACAGCCAGGAAGCCCAACCTGAGCATGCTTCTTCACCTGCCTATCCAGTAGTTCGGCCTCGCTTGGAGTCGGAAACTACTCGGCTGGCCGCGCAGGCTTGGATTGACGGCCTGATCGGCACGATGACGGTTTACGGATGGCCCGAAAGCCCAAGCGTAGTCACTTGCGGTAGCGTGGCTCGCGGGTGATCCGGCAGACATCAGGTTGTGTCCGCCGTGGTGCACGCCACCGAAAATGCCAATACCCATCGAATGTCCGAACTCATGCCCCGCAGGGCCGGCGATAGCAAGCGTCCATCGGTCTGGTCCTGAGTAGCCCATCGGTCGTGGCGCGACTTCACCAGCGGTTCCTTGACCGGATGAATCAACATCCCAGGGGCCCGACCTCAACTCCACAACATTGTCCGCCCCCGACTTCAACGCATCTGACTCAGACTGGTGGAAAGTGGCATCGATTTCGACCCTGACTCCGTACTGTATGCCGCCTTGTTCGAAGCTCCCCGACCACTGTTTAGTGATCTGATCCTTTACACTCTTTGCGTATCTCTCGCCAGCCTTCTGGCCCAGGCCCGCAGCGTACAAAGCGACCGATGCCTTCACAGTTATCGTCCCCCGCTTGTTCTCCTCGTCCGTTTCAACTATTACGGACGCCGAACGGCCTGTCGGATCGGTAAACTTCAGCGGGTTGTTGCGACCATACGTGTAAAGATTCCAACTCTGGGGGTCACCAGCGTACTGATCCACGAGCGGTTCGTCCGGACTGGTAAACCGCCCCTGCACCGCCGACATGTATCGCGCCCCGAAGTAATCGAGGCCGCTTTCCGCATCCCGCTCTTTGCCGGTGAATTTCTCATCCACCATCCCCCGCGCACCCGGATACACATTCCCACCGTAGCC
>JAEUQE010000654.1 GCA_016789785.1 Bryobacterales bacterium | reverse complement strand
GTTGGTGCCGCTGTTTCGTCCGTCGGAAGTCCCTCAACTTGTCCATACCCACTGAGCCCGCGCTGGCCGGCGCCAGATAACCAGCTTCCACGGCTTTGGAAACGTCATCGCCGAGACCATCGCAGCACGCCGAATGGACGGAAATCCATGTGACCGCCATCCTCAGTCCGCTTGAGTTCGATCACGACGAGGCGTCGCAATCAACGCCAGGAGGATCCACGCGAAGCTTGCTTGCCTCCGGTTCGTAGAACTCGATGATCACCAGCGTACCAGCGGCTTGGCGCAGGGCGTGGTCGCGGTGGTTCAGGCGCCAGACGCCTCGTCCCCGCAGATTCTCAACGCCTTCCCGTTTCCTTCGCAAGACCACGCTCGGGCAATCCGGCAATGACAACACTTCCGCGACTCGATCTCCTTTGTTTGCAACACCAATTGCCCCAATCCTGCCAGAACGTCAAAACCCGCATGCTACCGTCGGATCGGAGATACCCTCTCCGATCCCGATAAGGAGCACTTCCATGGACAATTCCACGTCTTCCGCCGCGAAACTCGCGGCCAACGCCGCAAATGCACAGAAATCCACCGGACCCACCTCCGCCGAAGGCAAGGAAAAGGTCTCCCTGAACGCCCGCAAGCACGGTCTCTCCGGCGCGAAGTTCTTCTGCCCCGAGCACCTCCGTCCCCTGCTCGCCGAGATCGAAGACGAATACCGGCAGTCCATCCGCCCCGTCGGCTTCCTCGAAGAAGACGCCCTCATCCAACTCCGCAACGCCCGCTTCAACATGGAACGCGCGCAGATTCTGATGGAAGAACTCGGACTCGAAGCCGACGCCCGAGGTGTCGACCCGCTAGCCGATCCCGGCACCCGCAAGGACTATCTTTTGTATCAGCGCTACTTCAGTCAGAACCGGTCAGCCATGCAAGCCGCGATGCGCGAACTCCGCAAGCTTCAGTCCGAGCGTGTCCTTCGCGAACAGCACAATGCCCACGAACACCACCCAGGCCTCGCCGACTTCGGCCCCACCATGCGGCTCTATCACCAGCACGTGCGCAACAAGCAGAAACAGCAACTAGCCGTGGCCCAGCAGGCGTTTCATGCAATGTTGCACCAGCCGCTGCCCGGCGAACCCGGCTACCGCGCCGACCTCGACCCCGCTAACCAAACAAACCCACGCCACACCAGGGCAGCCTGAAAATCAGTGAAAGCCCCACAGGAAGGAGTAACTCGAAACGCGACAGCGGCACACTCTCCACTTCCAAATGACCTCCCGGTCACGCTCCCTCGCAGTGCATGCACTCCCCGTCTGCCTACACGGCCTTCTCCATGCAGACCGCCATCGGCGCTCGGCACACCGGGGCGAAAGGCCCTTCCAGCTTGATACACTCGCAGTGTCGACCTCGTCGTCAATGAAGAGCCTGATCACAGCGTCCAGCGCCGCGGACTACCGCC
>JAEUQE010000653.1 GCA_016789785.1 Bryobacterales bacterium | reverse complement strand
GGGCAAGCTGGCGATTTCGTTCAAGCGGGGGAGTTTGGTATAGTGACTAACGCTCTGGCTCTCCGTTGCCTTGACGTTGAAGGCATAGGATGAGCATCTTAGGACCGACACGCCACGAACGGCTCAATGAAGTCGCGGGACTCGTGTACCTTCTCGGGGCAATCGTACTTTCCCTCAGTCTGTATTCCTTCCGCTTAACGGACCCATCATTCAACACCGCAAGCGCGCAGATCCGCGCCGGGAACCTGATCGGCCGGGCCGGCGCCTACACCTCGGACCTGCTGTTTCAACTGCTCGGGCTTGCGGCATGGCTGCTGCCGGTTGCGATCGCCGGACTGGCCATCAAGTGGATCCGGTCGGCGCCGATCCGCTTGCCATTTGTCCGCATCACAGGGTTCCTGGTGATGATACTCGCGCTATGCACCGGGCTGATGCTGGTGCCCGGCGTGCGTGCCTTTGAAGGTGCGCTGCCCGCCGGTGGCATGGCTGGAGTGCTGTTCTCGGATGTGCTGGTGTACTTTCTGAACACCACCGGCGCGGCATTTCTCGTACTCACCTGCCTCATCATCTCGCTTTATCTCGTGTCGAGCTTTTCGCTGGCGAAGTTCCCGCTCTGGGTGAGTGGACCTGTCACCTGGACGGCCGAACAGCGTGCCCGTTGGAGCAACTGGCGCGAGCAGCGCCAACTCCGGCGGCTTGCGCGTCAGCAGATGAGGGACGAACGGGAGCGCGTCAAGGCCGAGAAGCGCGCCGAGCGTGAGGCCGCCCGCGTGGGGCGCCTGACGGCAAAGCAGGCCGCGAACATGTGGGGCGAGCAGGATCCGTCCAATCACGATTCTCACTCGCAGGCACATTTGCAAAACTACGAGGCGGCCGATGCACCAATCGCCGAGCCGCCCATCGTCGACCCCGTACAGTTCGAACGTACCTCCTTCTATGAGCGTCCGGCGCCGCAGCAGCTTGCGCCCGCGCCGCACGACGACCGGCCACCTTGGGAAGAGCCCTCCGAGATTCCGATCAGGACGCTGGAAGACCTGCCGCCTCCCGCGGAAGAGCAGCAGTTCCATCGCACGGAGCCTCTGCCCCCGCTGCCCAAGCGTCCGACGCATTTCGACCTGCCGTCCACGGCAGTGCTCAACGAAGCGCCCTCACGCGGCGGTTACAACGAGTCGGAGTTGAAGGACACGGCTTCCCGCATCAAAGCGAAGTTCGAAGAGTTCAACGTGCTTGGCTCGGTGGTGCAGATCAATCCCGGCCCCGTGGTCACCACGTTCGAGTACAAACCCGAGGCGGGCATCAAGTACAGCAAGATGGTGACGCTCAATGAGGATCTGTGCCTTGGCTTGCAGGCCGAGTCGATCTTCATCGAGCGTATTCCCGGCAAGCCCACCGTTGGCATTGAAGTACCGAATTCCCGCCGCGAGGTGATCTCGCTGCGCGAAATTCTCGA
>JAEUQE010000652.1 GCA_016789785.1 Bryobacterales bacterium | reverse complement strand
ACGTGATGGGTTACTTCCGGGATGATACACCGCTGATGGAACTGATTCTCAGTGAAGATCAGCAGAAAGAACTCGATTCTCTCTGGCTTGAGTTCGATACTGTCGCCGATTTCACTACCCGAACTTACGTCCAGTTTTATTTCAATCAAAGCGGAGAAATCGAGGGGCGAGGCCGCGAGTCGGGCAGTTTCCGGACCTCCAAGGATCCCACCGCTACCGAAGTGATTTTCGGGATTCGCGACACCTATCTGGCCAAAGCCGCGACGGGAGGGGACGAACTTGCGCGGGAAGCGATCCGCGAGCACTTCGCGCGCGTCAACGCCCAGATCCGGGCCGTGGAGCGGGCACGAATCGAGTCCGAACCCAGGCACCTCGCGTCGATGCAGGAGTTCGGCACCCGCGCTTACCGTCGCCCTTTGACACAGGCGGAGAAGGACGGTCTGCTGGGTTACTACCGCGAAGTCCGTCAGAAGAACGGACTGACGCACGAAGACGCCATGCGCGATCTGGTTGTTCTGGTCCTGATGTCGCCCGACTTCTGCTACCGCAACGAAGCAACGGGGGGCGCACCCGCCCGCACTTCCCAGCGTAAGACTCCGGCTTCCGGAAACAGTAAGGCTCTGCCGGACTATGCGCTGGCCAGCCGCTTGAGTTACTTCCTGTGGTCCAGCCTGCCCGATCAGGAGTTACTGCAACTGGCCGCCGCGGGTCAGTTACAGAGCGCCGAGGTGCTGGCTTCGCAGGCCCGCCGCATGTTGAAGGATCCACGATCGCGCGCGCTGGCCGTCGAGTTCGCCGGGAACTGGCTCGACTTCCGCCGCTTCGAGGATCACAACAGCGTGGACCGTACGCGATTTCCGGCGTTTACCAACGACCTCCGCCAGGCGATGTTCGAGGAGCCCGTGCGGCTGATCCACGATGTGATTCAGAAGGACCGTTCCATACTCGACCTACTGTATGGCAAGGACACCTTCGTCAACCGTGTACTGGCCGATCATTACGGCATGAACGAACTGCGCATCCGGCCCGGTGAGTGGATTCACGTGGACGATGCGCAGCGCTATGGCCGGGGTGGCCTGCTGCCGATGGCTGCGTTTCTTACTCGTAACTCGCCAGGCTTGCGCACAAGTCCCGTGAAGCGTGGCTTCTGGGTGGCCAGAACGGTGCTGGGGGAATCCATCCCTCCGCCTCCACCGTCGGTTCCCGAACTGCCCGGCGACGAATCGAAAACGGACTTACCTCTTCGCCAGATGTTGGCGAAACACCGGGAAAATGCCGCTTGCGCCGGTTGCCACGCGCGGTTCGACGGGTTCGGACTCGCCTTTGAGAATTACGGGCCCGTCGGAGAACGGCGCACCAAAGACCTCGCCGGCCGGCCCGTCGATACGCAGGCGGACTTACCGGGCGGCCGCCAGGGCAGGGGACTGGACGATCTGTTGCTCTACATCCAGTCACACCGCGAGCAGGATTTTGTCGACAACCT
>JAEUQE010000651.1 GCA_016789785.1 Bryobacterales bacterium | reverse complement strand
ACCGCACCGTGCAGCATGGCCGCGGATACAACACCACACAACAGGATTCTGGCCGTGAACATTCGCTCTCCTCAACGGTAGTAGTTATTCATCAGCTTAATCTAATGGAAGGAGGCGGCGGGAACCAGCCAATCCGGCCGGCCTTTCCCGTTGTCGCAACCGGAGCGCAATTGCGGCCCTCCCGCATGGTTCGTGTTCTCCATGGGAAGAGTGGCGTGTGCTCCCATGACGCGCCCTCCTTCGCCGCTGGCGTATGCGCGGTAGCGCTTTCTACACAACGGCGGTGAACGTCCCCCGCAACCGTGACGTGTGGCTTCTTCGCCGGAGGCGCATGCCGCGCGGTCAGCGCGCTCCACACAACAGCGGTGAATGCTCCCCGCAACCATGACGTGTAGCTTCTTCGCCGGAGGCGCAGGCCGCGCGGTCAGCGCACTCCAGACAACAGCGGTGAATGCTCCCCGCAACCATGACGTGCGGCTTCTTCGCCGGAGTTGCACGCCGCGCGGTCAGTGCACTCCAGACAACAGCGGTGAACGTCCCCGCAACCATGACGTGCGGCTTCTTCGCCGGAGGCGCATGCAGCGCGGTCAGCGCGCTCCGGACAACAGCGGTAAATGCTCCCCGCAACCAAACGACGTGCCGCTTCTTCGCCGGAGGCGCATGCCGCGCGGTCAGCGCCGGTTAGCGCCTCAGAAGCCCAGCGCCTTCTCCACCTGCTCCGTGTACCGCGGAAGATCTCCAGGATTGCGCAGCAGATTTCCCAGGCCGGCGTTCGCGTTCAACTCCACCAACTTCTCCGCCGCCACATAAGCGTACACGTAGGCGATGCGCGCATGTTCCGAACTCATGCGCGAGAAGGATGCGCCGAGCTGACTCACTTTCGGCAGTTGCTTCGCCTTCAGCAGTTGCATCACGATCGCGCGTTCCTGCGGATGTGCCTCCTCCCCTGAGAGCTTCTGCGCCAACCCCTCCTGCACCCAAGCCGGCCAATGACCGAGTTCAGAAAGACAGGCATGCACCAGTTCATGCGCGAAAACCTTGCGGGTCTGCGGGCTGATGGCACGCGAGTCGCTCACCGGGATGTGGATGCGGCCATCGTACATCCCACCGCTCCACTCTGCTGCGGACGTGCTTTGCAAATAGCTCTCCCGCCGTTGCACCACGGCCATCAGCTTTTCGCTTGCCCGGCAGCCGAGTTGCGACGAAACGCGGGTGTACTCCTGATCGAGCACATCCAACATCGCGCGAGCCAGCGCCGGCTCCACGCTTCCTCGCTCGTATCGCAACGTCACGCGGATTCCACCCATGCGCTCCGAGCCTTTGTCCGCTTCCCGCTCCCGCATCGCACGCTTCAGGAACTGCTCCACGCCAGGATTGTGCTCGATGTTCAACGAGTCCTTGAACGCGATGATGGCCCGGTCGAGATCATCCGTCTTGTAGTAGGCGAAGCCCGCCACAGCGAGCAGATACGGATCTCGCGGATA
>JAEUQE010000650.1 GCA_016789785.1 Bryobacterales bacterium | reverse complement strand
AAGATCAAGGCCGAAGGCGAGCAGGCGTGCGCGAATCTGGCGGGAGATGTCACCTGCATTCAGGTGCCGATCGACAGTGCAATCTCCGCGGAGCCACGTATTCGTATTAACGGGCGCTACTCTTATGTGCCGCTGCAAGGCACGCTGGACGAAGCGTTGCGTGTGGCGGGCATTCGAGATACAGCGGCAATTCGCGACAGGATCCGGGTGGAGCGCCTGTACGCGGGCAAGTTGGTTCCCGTGCGCGTGCATGACTCCAAGCCTGATATTCTTCGTCTGATTCTGATTGGCGGCGAGGAGATCCATTGGGAGTGAGGGCCGCCGCTTCCTTAAATCGCGGAACCGCACGTGTAGAAAAACGAGATGCCTGATCTTCCTCTGTGGAAATGGTTGTTGGGCGGATGGTGCGCCTTCAATATCGGAGTGGCGAAGACAGGTGTGCCCGGACTGGGCATTCTGGCGATTCCGCTGTTCGTGTTCACCGTGGGCGATGCGCGTCTATCAGCGGGATGGCTGCTTCCCATCCTCATCAGCGCAGATGTCTTCGCGGTGTTCTACTACCGCAGGCACGCCGCGGCGAAGCGGCTTTTCTCCCTGATGCCGTGGGTGGTGGTGGGTCTCGCGGCAGGCGCGTATGTGCTGCGCTATGACGACAAGGTGCTGCGTCCGATAGTGGGAGGCATCATCGCCGTCATGCTCTGCCTCTATCTGTTGCGCAAGCGCGCGGTGAATCCGATTCCCACGGAAGGCACGTTCTTCACCGGATTCTACGGCTCGTTCGCAGGCTTTGCCACCATGATCGCCAATGCGGCGGGGCCCGTGATGAACATCTATCTGCTGACGAAGAAGCTGACGCGTGAGGAATTTGTCGCCACGGGAGCATGGTTCTTCTTCATCGTGAATCTCACCAAAGTGCCTGTCTATGTCTCGCATGAGATGATCAGCAGGACGTCCCTGATGTTCGATCTTGCCATGCTTCCCGCAACCATCGGCGGTGCGCTGTTCGGACGGAAGCTGCTGGCATGGATGCCCGAAAAGCTGTTCGAATCGGCCGTGATCGTCCTGACGTTTTTCGCGACGATCGCGCTATTTCTGCCGTCCCGCTAGACCGGGCAATCCGCCCATGGAAGTCGCAGTGCGCACTGCGCGGAGAATTGCGTTGCTTACCGCTTCAGCGGCCGCGACGCCGAGCGAGTCCACCGGCGCGGTCATGTCACCGAGCGAAAGCGCGATCACGGTATCGCCATCGGACATGGTCCACACCGGCTGAATCGTACGCGCAACGCCGAGGCTACCGAACTGCGCGAGTTTGGTTGCCTGCACCTTCGTGAGCTTCGCGTTGGTCGCCACCGCCACCAATGTTGTGTTCGCCGGCGCTGCCGTGAATCCGCTTCTGCGGCCGCGCTTCATCACCGAGCATGCATCGGCGAGATCATCGCTCTCAGGCGACACACGCGCACCGGCCACCAACTGTCCGTTCTCCGGGTCGCGGA
>JAEUQE010000064.1 GCA_016789785.1 Bryobacterales bacterium | reverse complement strand
ATGGATGGCCCTCACGAAACCTATCCGCTCTACCACATGAACAGCCTCACGAAGCAGCATAACTATCTGCGTGAGGTGCAACTGGAGTTTCACTTCTGTACCGTGCTCGCGCTGATGAGTCCTGCGCGCGAGTATCAGTTTCTGAAACATTTCCTATGGAACATGCACTGGCAGGCGACGTTCCAGCCTTCGAGCTTTACTGACAGCTCTCCCACCTGGACCGTGAACCTCAACAGCAGTCAGTTGGCGAATTCGGGGAACTGCAGTCAGGTTGCGGAAGGGGGCCCGTTGGACGCGAAGATCAAGGATGCGCTCACCTCCGCAACCGCTGCCAATTGCAACGCGCTGGCGTCGAAGGGCGCGGCTGCGAAGCATGTGGAGAGCAAGACGTGGGAGGTTGTCCGGGGATAAGGTCAGCCACATTCCTTGCGGCGCCGGTGTTCACTGCGTGCGGCCGCACTGCCCGCAGTAGGCGGATGCGATCATCGCAAGCACCGTCTGGAAATCCTGCCCGCTGACGCCTCGTGCCGATCCGTCAGGGTGGCGGCCGGGGACGGTCTTGTGGGCGACAACGGTATCCAGCGCGGGAAGCACCACGATGTATTGACCCACTGCTCCACGCGCGGAATAAGCGCCGCGGAACGGCCCCTCGCGCTGATGGTCGTCCCATGGCCACCACATGTAGCCATAGCCCCAAAGCGTGCCGGATGCGAAGCCGTTCGTTGCCGAGCGCGGATTCAAATCGATCACCGGTGTGACCAATGAAGTGATCTTGCGAGTCCACTCTTCAGGCACCAGTTGTTTCCCGTTCCAATTGCCTTTGCGCAACATGAGGTAGCCAAGCCGGGCCATGTCACGTGTGGAGAAGTGCATGTGGTACGCCGGATGAAGCGACTTCGAGAGATCGCCCGACTTCTTGTGCAGCGCACGGTCAAAATCCTGCATGCCGATGGGGCGCACCAGATCGGACTCAAGCGCTTCGTAGATGTCGCGCCCCGTCATCTTCTCAAATGCCGTTCCCGCAGCGTTGAAATCCCAATTGCTGTAGAGCTGATAGGTGCCTGGCTTCTGCGAACCGCGCGGAGGCGCTGACCCCAACGCGTCGCCGGCATTCGACGCCTGATGATAAACGCCCGATCGCGCAGTGAGCAGATGCTCGACGGTGGCCGTCTTCTCAATGGGCAAAAGCCCGCCCTCGTCGTCGATGCCGAGATCACCGATCGTTTTGTTGAGCTGGACTTTGCCGCTTTGGACGTAGTTGCCGTAGAGCATCGCCAGCACGCTCTTGCGGCAGGATGCAAGGTAGCTCACCGTCTTCAGATCGCCGTATTCGAAGACGACCTTGCCCCGGGAGACGACCACCATTGCGGTCGTGTCAAGCGTCTCCAGGAAGGGACGAATGGCGGCCAGACGGTTGGTGCGATAGCCCACGCTTTCGGCCGGGCTGGCGGACTCCCAGTTCTCCGAAGGAAATGTTTGCGCGGTGCCGGTGACAAGCGCGAGTACGAAGCAAAGGGCGGCGCGGAGCATTCCCACAGAATAACCGATTGGCGGTCTGTCGCCATCACTTCACTTGCCGCGGCGATTTTTTTCGAAGAAAGTTCTCAGTTCCTACGCCACGTTTAACAGGAGCGTTTCCGCACGGCGAATGCCCCACGGCGCGCGGTTCAGGATGCCTGTTTAGGAGAGGGAGTTTACCGATGAAGCTCGTGATTGCCTTACTTGGTTTGTGTGTTGCTCTTCCAGCGCAGCAAACGTTCAGCCAGCAAGTGGACGCGAAGATGGAGGAGATCCGTACTTCGATTCAGGGTTACACTGTTCCCGGCGCGGTGATCGCCGTGACCTTCGAAGGAAGACTCATCTACACCAAAGGCTATGGAGTAGCCGATCAGACGACGGGGGCGGCGCCAAGTCCAACAACGTTGTTCCGCATTGCCAGCGTGAGCAAGAGCATCACCGCCCTCGCGATTCTGAAGCTTGTCGACCAGGGTCTGCTCACGCTGGATGAACGAGCATTCGACATCCTGAGTCACCTGCAGCCGGTTGGGGCGCCTGATCCGGCGGTTGCCACGATCACGGTGCGCCAGTTGCTGCAGCATACCTCTGGCATGGGCGGAATCGGCCCTAACAACAGTGTCGATCCGATGTTCGAAGGCAATCAGAGCCTGGCGGACTCGATCTCGGCAAGCACTTCGGATACGCGCCCCGTGGAATGCTCCAGCATCATTCGCTACCAACTGGGACGCCCGCTGACCAATGCGCCAGGGACGGGTTACTACTACTCGAACTTCGGATACTGCGTGCTCGGCCGCATCATCGAGCGCAAGAGCGGAATGAGTTATGAGGCCTTTGTGCGCAGACACGTGCTGAGCCCGATCGGTGTGCAGCGCATGCAACAGGGCCGTACGCTGCTTTCCGGGCGCGCACCGACGGAGGCACGATACTACACCGGCCCCGCGGATGCCGCAACAGGGCAATCTGTTTTTGATCCGTTCGGGTTGGTGGAGCGCCCCTATGGCGTGTTCTATCTCGAGTCCTTTGATGCTCTCGGCGGATGGCTTGGTTCGGTAGTGGATCTGGCCCGCGTGGTCAGCCGTGTAGACCCCCAGTCCAGTTTGCCGGTGGTCTCGGAGGCCAGTCTGGCCAGGATCGTGGAACGGCCGGTTCCCGCGCCTGTCCCCGACCTGTCACCGAGTCTGCCGGACAATTTTTATGGCCTCGGCTTCGCCGTCGACCTGGTGCCCAATCTGTTGCCGTTGGGAAATCGCGTCACGCACGATGGCTCGCTTGCCGGGTCGCGGTCCTACATTACGCGTCTTGCCAGCCGGCTGGGCTTGGCCGTGATCTTCAACTCCCGTCACGGACAGACTACCCAGGACGGCCAGATGATTCAACAGAAGGTCGGAGTGGAACTGGTCAACATTCTGGTCAATCACCGGATCGCGGGGACGCTGCCGGCGACCGACCTGTTCCCGGCGTATTTCAAGCCCGTGATATCCCCCGAGAGAGTGCATAGCGAAGCGAACAGGCAGGTGACCACCTTGTCGCCCGGGATGTACTTCACGATTGGCGGATCCAATCTGGGCCCTGTGGCGCGAACGGCGGCGGCTTCCGTCAACGGGGTCCTGCCAACCTCCGTCGATGGCATCCGTGTCACGTTGAACGGTGTGAACTGCCCCATCCGTTACGTTTCGGCCAATGAGATCGGCGCGATCGTGCCCTACAACGTGGCTGCTGGAACAGGAAGGCCCCTGGTGGTCTTTTCGGGGGACGAGCAAAGTACAGCCCACCTGGTCTCGATCACCGCCATCAACCCCGTGCTGTATGGCACCGACTCGTCTGGAAGCGGCACCGTGTACGCTGTGCGGAAAGATGGGACGATTCACAGCCAGACCAAGAAGCTGAGTCCCGGCGAAACGGTTGCCGTCTACCTGAGCGGTACAGGCATCACCAGTCCTGTCAGCGGTGATGGTGCAATTACCCCGAGGTGCACGTCAGGACTCGGAGGTTGGGGCTACTCGTGTATCGGCGGCACACCGAGCAATCCGGTTCCACGATCGCTGGTGACCGCCAGGATCGGGATTCAGTTTCCGAATCTGATCGCCGTCCCGGGCGCACCTCCCGGCTTCTCGCCGGTTGTGTATGCAGGCAACGCTCCACTGGAGGCGGCTGGCAAGACGGTAGTCCTGCTGACGGTGCCGTCGGGTGTCAGTGGCATGGTTGACATTCAGTTGGCTTTGGGATTGGCGACCACGCCTGCCGGCCTCGTGCTCTGGGTGAAGTAGGTTAACGGTTTCGCGGGGCATGCCCCTTGGCATGGCCCCGCCTCTGACGATTGTTGCCTGTCGAATGCTTGTGCGGCTACTCGCGAATGCCGACCTGGCTCATCAGCCATGCGTACTCGAACGCGAGTTCGCGAAAACGGTCGTAGCGGCCGGATGCGCCGCCGTGACCCGCGCCCATGTTGGTTTTGAGCAGCAGCGGATTGCTGTCGGTCTTGAGCGGACGAAGGCGCGCGACGTACTTCGCTGGCTCCCAATACATTACCTGGCTGTCGTTCAAGCTCGTGGTTACGAGGATCGAAGGGTAGGCGCGCTTCTCCAGATTGTCATAAGGACTGTAGGTCTTCATGTAGTCGTAAGCGGCCTTCTCGTTCGGATTGCCCCACTCGAGATACTCGCCCACCGTCAACGGAAGCGACGCGTCCATCATTGTGTTCATCACATCGACAAAGGGCACCGCGAGGTGTGCGGCGCGGAAGAGATCGGGGCGCATGTTCAATACGGCGCCGATCAGCAGGCCGCCCGCGCTGCCACCCTGGATCACCAGCCGTTCCTTCGACGTCCACTTGTTGCTGATCAGGTGATCGGCACAGTCAATGAAGTCGTGGAACGTGTTCTTCTTCTTCATGAGCATGCCGTCTTCATGCCAGGACTCGCCCATGTCGTTGCCGCCGCGGATATGCGCGATCACAAACACCATGCCGCGGTCCAGCAAGCTCAGGCGCGCGCTGGAGAACGTCGCTGGCATGCCGATTCCATAGGAGCCATAGGCATAGAGGAAGAGCGGCGCCGTGCCGTCGCGCTTGATGCCGCGCTTGTAGACTACGGACATCGGTACACGCACGCCATCTCGCGCGGTGGCCCATGCACGTTCGGTGACGTACTGCTTTGAGTCGTAGCCGCCAAGCACCTGCTCCTGCTTCAGCAGCTTCGACGTGCCCGCGGTGAGATCGTAATCGAAGACGCTGGACGGCGTGACCATACTCTGGTAGGAATAACGAAACAGATTCGTATCGTATTCCGGATTGGCGCTTGGGAACGCGGTGTAGACGGGTTCGGGGAAGGTCAGAGGCTTCCACTTGCCTGTCTTGAAGTCGAGGATTCGGACGCGATTGACGGCTTCGGACTTCTCGATCAGCACCCCGAAGTTCTTGAACAGATCCAGGCCTTGCACCAGCACGGTGGGCTGATGAGCGACGAACTCCTTCCAGTTTTTGGGCGATGGATCGCTTGCCGGCGCAGTGACCACGCGGAAGTTCTTCGCGTCTTTGTTGGTGCGGATATAGAAGAGGCCCTCGCGATGGTCGATGTCGTAGCGGTGCTTCTTCTCGCGCGGCAGCGCCACTTTGAGCGGCGCCGCCGGCTGGTTCGCGGCCACATAGCGTGCCTCGGTGGTGTCGGTGCTGGCGATTTGGAGAACGATGTACTTGTGATCGCGGGTCTTGTTGAGGAAGATCCGGTAGAGTTCATCCTTTTCGTAATAGACCGGGCCTTCCACCGTACCGCCGACTGCCAACCGCCACAAGGAATCGGAACGTTTGGTGACCTTGTCCTCGGTGGTGAAGAGGAGTGTCTTGTTGTCCGAAGCCCAATCGACGGAAGTGACGCGTTCGGCGAGATCGGACTGCGTCTGGCCCGTGGTCAGATTCTTGACTTGCAACTTGTATTGCCGGAAGCCCGTCGTGTCGCTTGTGAACGCCAGTTGCTGATGGTCTTCACTGATGGCGAAGGCGCCGAGACTGAAGAACTTGTGTCCCTTGGCGAGTTCGTTCAGGTCAAGCAGGATTTCCTCGGGCGCGTCCATGCTGCCTTTGCGGCGGCACTGGATGGAATACTGTTTTCCCTCTTCGGTTCGCGAATAGTAGTGATAGGGGCCGCGACGGACGGGGACACTGAGGTCGGTTTGCTTGATGCGCCCGATGATCTCCTTGTAGAGCTTCTCTTCGAAGGGCTTCAGATCCTTGGTGATCGCCTGGGTGTAGGCATTCTCGGCTTCGAGATACTGAGTGACTTCGGGGCTCGACTTCTCGCGCAGCCAGTGGTAAGGGTCGATGACAGTGGCGCCGTGGCGGACTTCGCGGTGATCCACGCGCTTGGCAACAGGGGGTTCGATCGCGTGAGCGGCAGGAAGCAGTACGGCGATGGTGAGTGCGGCTGGATAGTGCCGGAACATGATTCTCCTTGACAGCCTGGTAAGGCGAAGTGAGGCGAATCTTTGATCGTAGCGCAGTGCCGGCGGAGGGCGCTGTGGAACTTGCCCTGCCTGCATCGCCGCCGACACCCGCAACGATCTCGCGCGGTGCGATGGGAATGCGATTCCCCTTCGCTGCGAGCGACGGTCCACGGGAAGAGGTTTCAGCCAGCAAGGGATTGCCAGCGAGCGTTGCCGGGCGGAGCAGCATGTGTAAGAATCCGGGCAGGAGGAATGTCCAATGGCGTTCACAATTCCAGCGGGTGTTCTCAATCAAATTCCCTCATTCGATGGACAGATTTGTCTTTACTCTCATTCACCCAAATACGCCGACCGTCTCCTGATTTATGTGAACGGGATGCACACCGGGAAGTTCACGTTCCAGTGGCAGTCGCTCAAGCTCAGTGAACTGGCGTTCAGTGAAGTGGTCGCAATCTATAACGAGTCCGCGTCCTATCTTGCCAACGGCACTGATATCCCGGACTGGATGGGCTTCGGGGTCGATGTGCGACAGTGCGTCAACGACTACACGGACATCCTCAAGGCCGCCATCGGACTGCCGATGTATATGTGGCTCGACAATCCCGCCACTTACAGCCTCTACCGGCTGCTTGCCACATTCGGAAGCTACTGGCCGACGCAAAACATCTGCATCGTCTCCTACAGCCAGGGCAATCTGATCACCAGCGGCGCACTGTTTGCGCTCCAGCAGAAGATGCGGCCGACGAAACCCATCATCGTCTACGCGCTCGCCTCCCCGACTCATTGTTGGCCGGGCGGCGTTGGGGTACTCTGTTACACCAACCCGGGCGATTTCGTCCCCCTGCTGAGCCAAGGAAGCAGCTATTTCTATGACGTCAGCGACCATACCGCAGTCATGAAGGCTGCGGGGGTCGAATTGGGGAGCCACGAGTTTGAGGCGCAGGCCTATAAGCCGAAGTTCGTCATGGACCTCCGGCGCGGGCTGGGGTTCACCGGATTCGACTTGATCGCCTCGTGCCTTCCCGCGGAGATCAAAGGCGAGCGCGTGCACTAGACGGCGTATTGTGGCGGCCAGCAGGTTCCTGTCAATTCGAACTGGATGGGGCGCCTGGAAGCGCCAGCCCGAAAACACGTACTGGGAACGCACCGGCTCGATTCAAAAGAAGCTGCAATTGCTCGGAGCCGTACACCGGCGCAAAGACTACCGCCTGGTCCGCGTGCTCGCCCACTCCATCCGCAACACGGCCATCCAGGCGCAATCGGAGGAGCCCGCGGGCACACCGGGCGCCGTTCCGGTCGAGGAAGTGCAATCGCTACCCGCACCGTGGCGGGAGTGGGCGCGCGGCTGGCGCCACTACCAGGTGATCGCACTCAACGTGACCGTGGGCCAGAACCGCCCGCCGGAGCTCGTGGAATTGACGATCGCCGCGCCGGCGACACGGTGCGAATCGCTCGATCGCGAGGCGGAGATTTTCTTGATGGCGGATTCCGCGGCGTGCACATAGCGCTCGTACGGCATCTCGGCTACGGCTTGTGCAGAGCATCGCGCCGCACGGCAACCGCCGTTCCGCAGTAGGCGCACTTCAGCGACTTGGTGCCGGGGTCGAACTGGTCGAACTCCATTCCCGCCGAACAGCCGGGACAAGGGAATCGATTCTGTTCGGCATTCGATTCACTCATAAGCGACTCTTGAATGTAGCGGAATGCGAGCGCCGAGAAGGTGAACTCTACTAGCGTGAAATCTCCACGCTACGAGCACGGCCTCGACACGAATGTCGAAGGCGGCAGCCTGAAGGCTGCGTTACCGCGATTTAGGCGCGGAAGTGCGGGCGGAGCGATTCCATGATCTGATCGAGTTCTTTCAGATCGATGGGGTCCAGGTTGAAACGGCGCGTGTTGCGCATGACAACCGTTTTGAAGATTCCGCGGCGGCGAAGAATTTCCTTCTGGATGACGTAGGTTGACCGGCGCTCCAGTACCGCCGAAGGCAGGAACTTCGCGAACAGCACCTGCGCTTCCTTCTTCTTGCCGGCTTGGAACAGATCCCAAATCTCGGCCTGAATGTCAGCGAAACCCGCTCCGGCCATCGTGCCGCCGGAGCCGCGTTCCATCTCGTTGATGAGGTTCATCGCGCCGCCGCCCGTGGAGGGGATCAGCGCGCGCTTGCGTTCGCGAACCACCTTGCTCACTTCGTGTGGCACGTTGCCTGCTTCGAGTTTGAGAATGCGCAACGAGGGGATGCGGTCGGCCATGCGCAGCAGGAAGTCCGTAGTCATGCCGGCGTTCGAAACCTGAATGCACATCGGCAATTTGGAAACGGACGCGATGGATTGAAAATAATCGGCGAGAATTTCCGAGTCGGTGGTGTCGTCCGTTGGTCCGAGCGCATGCAGGCCGTCGGCGCCGATCTTTTCGGCATGGCGGGCGTACTCCATCGCCTCGAACTTGTTCGCGCCGTGAACGCCGATGAGGACCGTCGTGCGGCCTTTGGCAGCCTTCACGACGGTCTCCGAGTAGCGGGTGCGTTCGCGGTTGGAGATGGATTTCGATTCGCCTGCTCCCGCGGGCCACACCACGCCGTGGACGCGGCCTCGCGCAAGGAAGTCGGACTCGCGAGCGAGCGACTCCTCATCGATCTCCAGCGTTTCCAGGAAGGGCGTTTGCATGATGACAAAAATGCCCTCCCATGTTTTGGCGGGTGCTTGCGCGGCGAACGCGGCCGCACCGCTCATTGCTGGAATACTGAGAAACTGACGGCGTTCCATCTCCACCTCCATTGCTACCAGTTCACATGCAAACCCAGCTTCAGGAATCGCGGCAGGTTGCCCTGCGCGAAATTCAGGCGGCCGAAGTTGGGGCTTGTCACGTCGTTGCCGCCGGCGATGAGGCCGGTGTACCACGGCGTGTTGAATGCGTTTACCATCTCGAATCGGAACTGCGCGCGGACCTGTTCATAGATGGGGAAGTACTTCGATGCCGAGATATCCCAGTTGCGATAGCCAGGCACGCGCACATCGCTGAACAACGTGGGGAACGTGCGCAAGGTGAACGGCGCAATGGCGGGAACCAGTCGGCCTGTGGCGGGGTTCACCCACTTCGACGTGTCGAACCACTTGTCGAGCGTGCGCTGACTGGAGTCGAGTTTGGCGCTGCCGCCCACGGCCTGAGCGTTGTTGGGATAATCCGCTGCCCAGCCGCTTTGATAGGTGACATTGGCGTTGATGGCCCAGCCTCCCGCGAGGAACTCCATCGCCTTGTTCCAATTGCCACCGATGGGGCGGCCCTTGCCGAAGGGCATTTCCCAAACGCCGGCGATGGTGAACTTCTGCGGGATATCGATCTGGTTCGCGGACCGCTTCTCAATGAAGGACGACTCCGGGCTGCCGAGATTGAAGTCCTGGGCATTGAGCAGCGTCACGCGCTCGAGGGTCTTGCCGATGCTGTAGCTGGCCAGGAACGTGAAGCCCTGGCTCATGCGCTTGCTGACTTTGGACTGCATGCCGTCATAGCGCTGGCTGCCGATGGGTACATTCGCCACCGTGAGGCCGCCAAATTGCGGGAACGGGAACAGAAGGTTCTGGCGGGGAATGGTGGCGCCGTTCAAACCGGCATTGGCGGGGATCAAGCCGGCCATGGGATTCGGAATGCGCTCGGTGTAGTACGCCGTGTCGATCTGGCCGGCCGCGTTCAAGCGTCCCAACTGATTTGCGGGGACCACATTGAGCCCCACGTTGAGCGGCAGCTTCCGGGTGAGGTTGCCGACATACGCCACCTCCGCCACCATGTTCCACGGCAGTTCGCGCTCGATGTCGAACGAGTATTGATGCGAGTACGGCAGCGGCCGGTTGAGGAAGTTCACGGTGACACCTTGCCCGAGGAAGCTCCCCGCACCCTGGCTTGCGCCGACCGCCTCCAGCAAACGCCCGCCCGGCTGATTGGCGAATGGGTTGGAGAGATTCACCGCTGGCGTAAGGCCGCCGTCGATGGTGGAGATCACGCCGGTGGGTTGGCTGAAGCCTTGCGCCGCACCGATCTCGTTCTGGCCGAGATAATAGAGGCCGTAGCCGCCGCGCAACACCATCTTGTTTCCGACGCGGTAGGCAGCGCCGATGCGCGGCTGCCAGTTGTTTCGATCCTGCTGGAACGCGCCACGAGGCTGTCCGTCACGATTGGCGAATTGAATCGCGCCCCGGAGATTGAGGCCCTGCACGCGGTTGGCGATCGGGCTCGCCGCGTTGAAGTCCATTCCCCGGAGGGCCCGGTCGAAGCGCTCGAAGGCGGGTGCCTCATAGTCCCAACGCAAGCCGAGATTCAAGGTCAGCTTCTGCGAAACCTTGAAGTCGTCCTGGAAGAAAAATGCCCAATAGTGATTGCGTACCGCGGGGTCGATGTTGCGGTCCACGTTGCCGCCAGTGGGATATCCGAGAAGGAAGGTCGCCACTTCGTTACCCGAAACCGCATCGGGCTGGAGTGCGCGCGCCTGTGTCCAGTTGCGGCCAAACGAATAGTTGCCCGCGGCCAGCCCGGGGTTGTTTGTGTTGTCGTTGTAGCGGCGTGCTTCCGCGCCGAACTTCATAATGTGGCGGCCTTGCGCCAGACTCCAGTTCGGCTGAATCGTGTACGAATCGTTCGTTGCAATGCCAAGCAGCCGGTCCGCACCCGCGGTGCCAAAAGTTCCGAGATCAAAGCGCGGGTATTGGAGCCGCGTGAATTGCGACACCAATGCATCCGCGAAGCCCAAACGGCGCGGATCGAAGTTGGCTCCGAAGCTGTTGCCCGTGGTCTCCTCCCAGCGCGCCAGGCCGGCACGAAGGTTGAAGGTCATGCGCGGCGAGAGTGTCGAGGTCCAGTCCATGGTCCAATTGCGGCCATTGCGAATCAGAGGCGCGTTGCCTGTCGGCTCCGCGGGATTCGGATCGCTGGGATTCTGCACGAACACGAGGCCGCGGAACTCGGAGAACGGGTTCTGTCCATAGCGGAAATAGAAGTTGTTTTTCGAATTGATCGCCCAATCCGCGCGGCCGATCCATTGATCCATGTTGCCGATCCAGCGCGAGGGGAAGATGTAGTTGTTGATGCGCGCGGGACCGTCGCCGGGCGCATTCGGCTGCGGGAACACCTTCATGACTTCGGCCGCGATGGGGTTGATGCGATTCGTGGGAATACGATTTCCGGCGAAGGGCTGACGCGTGCCGTCGGCGGACGTGGTCAGCGGATCGTAGATCATGACCTGCTGATTCTGCGCGTTGCGCAGCGTTGCGAAGTCGCCCTGGCGCCACTCCGGAAGTGCGAAAGTGCGTGTACCGGGATCGGCTGAGCGCTGCCGCATGCCTTCGTAGGAGACCATCCAGAAGAGCTTGTTGCGGAGGTCGACGACTTTCGGAATGAAGATGGGACCGCTGGCCTGCCAGCCAAACGTGTTGATGTTGTTTGGCGGCTTGCGGATGCCGGCACGATTCAACTCGGTCTGATTGGCGTTGAGTTCTTCGGCCTGGAAGTACTCGAAAGCGGTGCCGTGAAACTGGTTGTTGCCGGACTTGGTGACGATGGTGACCACGCCGCCGCCGGTGCGGCCATACTGCGCATCGTAGGTGTTGGTGTTGACCTTGAACTCCTGCACCGATTCCATGGTGGGCACGTGAATCACGGTGCGATTGCCACGCACATTGGAGATGCCATCGAGTAGCACTTCGTTCTCGCGATTGCGTCCGCCGTTGACGGCGAAGTTTGATGTGCCCGCGATGTCGAACGAGCGCAGATAGCGCCAGCCGCCGGTCTTGACGACGCCGGGCGCTGCCCATGCGATCTGGAACGGGTTGCGGCCCTGAGTGGGCACCTGCGCGATGAGTTCATTGGAGATGACCTGAGAGCGCGACGCTGTTTCGGTCTGCAACTGGGAGACGTCGGCGGAGATGGTGACGCTTTGCGTCATTTCGCCGACTTCGAGTGCGAAGTCGAGGCGTGCGCGGTCCTGCGCCTGAAGCACGACGTTCTCGCGCACGTACCGTTTGAAGCCCTGCTTTTCGGCGGTGATCCGATAGGATCCGGGTGCGAGGAACGGGGCAATGTAGATGCCCGCGTCATTGGTGACCTGGGTGATGCTGGCGTTGGTTGCCGGATTGATGACGGTGATGGTGACGCCGGGTACCGCGGCACCCTGGCTGTCAGAGACGGTTCCGGTCAATGAAGCGCGCACTTCCTGGCCGGACACACAGGTCACGGTCAGGAATGCGGCGACAAAGCCGACAAAGAAAATGCGTTTCATAAACGGTGCCCCTTGAGCTATTTGCTTGCCCAATGAGTATACATCGGATGCAGGTAGAACGGGGGCCTGTGGAGGGGCTCTCGAAGGGCAGTCGAACTCGTCTTCAGACGAAGTAGAACATCGCTGTCGCGCGGCAATCCGCCTGCGGAGTGAGGCGGATCCACTGGGCGGAAAACGCGTCAGGGAAAATGTGCTTGGCGTAGCCTTCCACCGGGACCTTGATCTGTTCGTAGCGATGCCATTCGCCATTGCCAAGGAAGTCAATCTCGACGTCGAAGGTTGCCGCGCAGTCGGCGCTGAGGTGCAGCATCTTGCGGGGGAAGCCGGTGAGCAGAAATGGGTCGGAGGCCTCGTCTTGCTTGAGCTGGGTCTTCCACCATGGGCCACCCCAACCGCGCGGCGGACCCCATTGCCACAGGTCGTCCGTCTTGCCGAACCATAGCCCTGCCTGAGGCTGGCCACCGAGCGCGTTGTTGTCGTTGTTGGGCGTGGTTTGATTGCCGCCGACAGCGAAGAGCCCACGGAATGCGCAATAGTCGGGGATTATGCGCAGATGCTGGCAGATGGGCTTCACGCCCCAGATTCGGCCTTGAAACGCGATCGGCTGTAACTCATAGAACATGCCTTGAATGTCCATGAGGAAGTGCTCGGTCTCCACTTCGCGAATGCGCATCCATTCGGTTTGCCATGCGTGGCTCATGGCGTGTGTCGCTTTCGGCAGACGGTAGCGCTGCCACTGCCCTTTCACGAGCGCCCAGAACAACACTGACGCTTCATCCCAGCCTGTGGCGAACAGGACCGCACCCATGTCCTGCCGTGCCGCCACGTCCATGTGGGGCTTACCCGACAGCTTCCGCCATTCCTTGCCGTCGAACTCAAAGAGCCCCGCCTGATCCTCGCCGAACTCGTAGAAGCCGTTGTTGGCCACCACGACGCGGCCTTGCGCGGTGTAGCCGCCTTTGAAGTGAGGACGCGCCGCGATCTTCATCTCTTTGACGAGATCGAACAGGACGCGCGGCTTCCGGTCGTTGACGTCCATCTCCAGGAACTGGCCTTCCATGGTCTGGTAGTAGATGCGATTCGCCGGGTCGGTGAGATGCCGCATGGTAGAGGTGAGCCTGTGCTCATCGAGAGCTGGAATGTGCGTCCAGTTGCCTTTCGCGTCGATGACGTAGGGGCCGATGAAGCACTGGCTCGACTCGCGATGAATGAGCCGGTTGGCGTGGGTTCCGTCGTGTACATGGATGCGGTCGGATTGCAGTTTCTCGTCGATGCGATAGAGGCCGAGTCCGGAGCCGGTTGCCTGTTTGTGGCTGTTGTAAGTCACGGCCCAGAGGGCGTCGGCCCAGGGCATCAATGCTCCGATACCGCATTCGGAGCGTTTTGGGAAAGTGTCCGCCTTGAAGCCGATGTTCGTCTGGCCGGTGGTGGTGAGTGTCTGTGCGAATGCGGGTGCGGTGAGTAGGGAAGAGAGGAATGCTCTGCGCGAGGATGACATGCGGATCTCCAGCTTCGATGTTACGACTCTGAACCGGAGCAGCGTCACGGCCAGGCAAGCGAGTAGACCGCGAAGATGCGATAAGGGCCGGGCTCGGAGTTGAGGAACGCTCCTTGATTGAGAAGCTGCCGCGCGCGCTCGAACGTGTCGAGCAAGCCGTGCGCGTTGGCTCCGCATTCCGGGGCCAGGCCGTTGCACGAAAGCGGCGAGCATTCGGGTGCGGTCCCTTGTGAACACGTCACCACGTCAAAGCCTTCGAGCACGGCGTTGGTTGGTGGTATTACGTTGGTATCGAACTCCCACAACCATTCCTCCGGCAATGCCTCCCACTCGCCGTTGTTGGCGAGTTGCTCATCGTGGATCTCGTAGTAGAAGAGCCGCGCGCCCCTCAGGTCGCGCCGGAGCTTTGAGGCCAGCGATCGAATTATGCGCGGTGAATCAAACAAAAAGTAGCCGTTATGTTTCCTAAACGAAATGTAGTCCGCGAAGTTTGTCGAGATGCAGCCGCTGACGGAGTACACGTCGATCACGCCTTCCGGACGCTGCACTTCGGGCAGTGCCGCGACATGCTTCGCCATGTAACCGGCGGGGATCATACAACGGTGCGATCATAGCGCAACTGCCTATTCGTAGCGCAGCGCCTTCACCGGATCCATCACGGCGGCGCGGCGTGCAGGGAGCCAGCAAGCCGCCACCCCTGCCGCGGTCAACACGAAGGTGACCACGCCGAACGTGAGCGGATCGGTGGGTGATACGAGGATGATCTGCCGCATGAGCCGTGTCACCGCGAATGCGATGGAGAGTCCGAAGACCAAGCCAAGCCCGAGTTGGATCAAGCCTCGCTTCATGACGAGACGGATGACGTCACCCATCTCGGCGCCCATTGCCATGCGGACGCCGATCTCCTGCGTGCGGCGCATGGTTGCGTGCGCCACCACGCCGTAGATGCCCACCGCGGCCATGACAAGGGCGATTCCCGCGAAGGCGGCAAACAAGCTCCCGAACACCCGGAGATGCCAGCGCTGCCGTTCGAACTGCTCCGCCATGCTCATGGGGCGAACCACGGGGAGATCCTCGTCGAGTTTCTGCACCTCCGCTCGCATGGCTGTGTTCAGGGTCTGCGGTTGCGAGGCCGTGCGTAGGACCAGGACCATGCTGCTGAGGGGATCCTGCCGGAGCGGGATCACGATGAGAGGATCTTCCCGGCTGTCGCCCGGACTGCTTTGCCGGAAGTCGCGCACCAGGCCGACGATGGTCATCCACGGCTTCGGTTGATTGTCGATGTAGTAACGGATGCGCTTGCCGATCGGGTTCTGTCCGGCGAAGTAACGAAGTGCCATCCGTTCGCCAACGATGGCCACTTCCTTGCCGGCGCCGCCGTCGGTGTCATCGAATTCGCGCCCTTGCAGAACGCCGGCGCCGAGGGTCTGGAAGTAGCCAGGCGTCGCGATCACGCCCGCGGCGGCGGGGAGTTGGCGAGGATCCACGCTTGCTTGTCCTTCGATCTCGAACCGCCATCCATCGAATCCGGCGCCGGGAATCGCACTCGCCGCGGAAGCCATCGTGACACCAGGCAGAGCGCGCAGCGCAGGGATCAGCCGGTCATAGAATTGCTGACGCTGTTCCGGCTTTCCATACCGTTCGCGGCCAAGGTTGATGCGGCCTGTGAGAATCTGGTGGCTGCGGATGCCATCGTTGGATGCCTGGGCGGCGAGGAAGCTTCGCATCATGAGGCCCGCGCCTGTGAGCAGGACCAACGCAAGGGTGAATTGGAACACCACGAGTGCACTGGAAAGATAGCCTCCGCGGCGTGATCCGGACGATCGGGTGCCGTCTTTGAGCGCATGATTGAGGTCCACCTTGGATGTGTGCCAGGCCGGCGCGAGCCCGAACATCAGGCCCGCGACTACGGAGATCGCGGCGAAGTAAGCGAACACCGTGAAGTCCATGGTGAAGGTGATCCAATATGGTTTGCCGACATCGGAAACTGCGTCTGAAAATGCCCGCACGCCGAACGTGGAGAGGCCGAGCCCGAGGAGCCCGCCAATCATCGAGAGCAACACGCTCTCCACCAGCAATTGGCGAATGATGCGCCAGCGGCTGGCGCCCAAAGCGGCGCGGATGGAGACTTCGCGTGTGCGCCCGACGGCGCGGGAGAGCATCATGTTCGCGACGTTGGCGCAGGCGATCAACAACACGAAAGCCACGGCGCCAAGCATGAGCAGGAACACGAGACGAATGGGGCCGCCGTTGAAGGTCTGGTGAAACGTGCGCACGAGAATGCCGAGGTCTTTGTTGGTGGCGGGAAACTCGCGGGCAAGGCGGTTTGCAATGATGCTGAGTTCCGCTGTTGCTTGCGCGATGGACGAATCTTCTTTGAGAATGCCGATGCCCATGATGGGTGCGTTCTGGCGCTTCTCGAGTTCGGCATCGGCGACAAGGGGTATCCACATGTCCTGGTTGTTGGGGAAGCGGAAGCCCTCCGGCATGACACCGATGATGGTGGTGGGCTTCTCATTAAGCCGCACCACGCGGCCGATCACCGCGGGATCTTTGCCGTAGCGGTCACTCCAGATACCGTAGCCGAGGATGACCACAGGCTCGGCGCCGGCCTTTTCATCGGCGGGTGTGAAGTCGCGGCCGAGGACCGGCGCGATGTGCAGCATGCGGAACATGCCGGCAGTGACTCGTCCAGCGGGAAAGCTCTGCGGAGGATTGCCTTTCTCACTGATGGATGCGCCGGAGAACCGGAATCCCTCCAGGTATTCGAAGCTTTGCTGATGGGTTCGGTACTCGCGGAAATCGGCGTAGAACAAGCTTCGCTGATCGCCAGGCCGTTCGGGGTTCGTATTCTGCAGCGTCACCAGCCGTTCGCCGCCCACAAAGGGCAAGGGCTTGAACAGTACCGCGTTCACGAGTGTAAATACTGTCGTATTGACCCCAATGCCGAAAGCCAGTGTAAGCACAATGGCCGCGGAAAACCACGGGTTGGTACGAATGAGGCGCAGCGCGTATCCCAGATCCTGCAACATATGCCGTTAGAACGGCCACGGTGGTGGAAATGTTCCAGCGCGTCCGGAAAAAAACAGTACTCTCGTACACGGATCAGGGCTTGCGAACGTCAATACAGTACAGGTAAGCTCGAAGCGGAGGAGGCGGAGCTATTTCCTTATGCACCGATTTGTTCTCGTCCTTTTCACTGCTGTTCTCGCTGGCTACGGCCAGCAACGAGGCATGTATGGCGGAGTATCCACCGGTCAGATGGTGGGGTCCATTAACGATCCTGGCTTTGCGTCCCGGCTTGGCGCCACGGTGAGCGGTCTGCCGCAAACTTCCACCAGCATTCCAGTGCAGCGCGGGATCTACTCGTATCCTCCGGGTGGCGGAGGAGGCCGCGGTGGTTGGCAGGCGCCACGTGGGCGAACCAACACCGTGGTTGTGCCGTTTGGCGTGCCAGTATTCTACGGTGGCGGCTACGGCTACGACATGCCGCCCACGCAGACGATTGTGCAGCAGGCGCCTCCGGTGCAACAGCCGGCGCCGGCAGTCGTGATCAATCAGTACTACTCACCGGAAGTGGTGCGGCCGCAAATGAAGGACTACAGCGATCTTCCGGAACCTGCCGATGCTCAGCCCGAGAAGCCCAAAGCGCAAGCAAGGGTGTATCCTCCATCGGCTGGCGCGCCCCGCCCCGCGGCTCCCGAACCGCCACGCGAGCCTGCCCGGGATCGCGATCAGGCCACCATCACGCTGCTCGCATTCGAGGATTCCACCGTAGTCGCCGCGTTGGGCTATTGGATGGAGGACGAGACACTTCACTACGTCACGAAGAACTTCGAGAAGAAGACCACGCCGCTCAAGTCGCTTGACAAAGCGCTCAGCGAACAGTTGAATAAAGAGCGCAACGTGGAATTCAAACTCGAAGGAATTCGTGGTAGATGATTCTTGCTCTGCTCGCGCTGATGGGCCTGCATGCGCAGGCGTCGCCTGTTGTTCTGGAGAACGATCACATTCGACTGGTGATGGAGACCGCGGGTGGCGGCTTCGTTGATTTTCAGTTGAAGAAACATGCGCCGGGACTGAATCCGTTCACCTGGCAGGATCGCAGCAGCAACGGCCCTCGGCCTCAGGGTCACTTTCTTTGCCTGGATCGCTGGGGGCAGCCCTCGGATGCGGAACGGGCGAATGGTGTGCCGTTTCATGGCGAGGCGCCTCGAGTGAACTGGACGGTGCAACAACAAACTCCGACGAAGGCGATTCTCAGCGCGGTGTTGCCGATGGCGGGTATTGCCGTGAAGCGCGAAGTGATTCTCGATGGCCCGTCGGTCCTGGTGACCGAGTGGGTGACGAACCAGAACAAGATGGGCCGCGTGTACAACATGGTGCAGCACCCGAGCATTGGCCCGCCGTTCCTGGATGAATCGACACTGGTGGATGCGAATGCGCGCAGGGGCTTCATGCAGTCGAGCCCGCTTCCGAATCCCGAAGAGCCTTCGGTGGTGTGGCCGCAGGCACTGAAAGACAGCCAGCCCGTCGATATGCGGCGGCTTCTGTCGGATCCGAATCCGAATGTCGTGTCTTATGTGATCGATGAAGATCATGGCTGGACCACGGCTGCGAATCCTGGCCGCGGTCTGCTGCTCGGATATGTGTGGAAGACGGCGGACTATCCGTGGTTCAACGCATGGCGGCATGTGGAGAATGGCAAGCCGAACGCGCGCGGGCTGGAATTTGGCACCACAGGGCTGCATCAACCGTATCCGGTGCTGGTGAAGAAGGGGCGGATTTTCGGCCGGTCGCTGTATGGATTCCTGGATGCGGGCGAGACGGTGAAGCGCCAGTTTCAGATGTTTCTCGCGCCAGTGCCGAAGGATTTCACAGGTGTCGCAGGCATGCGCCGCGACGGCGCGAACTACGTGTTTTCGAATGGGGGCGCGGGCGATCTGCGGGTGAAGTCGCTGATCATGGAATAGGGAGTGTGCGCAGCTTCAGGCGGTAGCCGCGCCATTCGATGGTCTCAGAGAAAGATGCCGCGAGGGCTGACCACAACCAGAGCCACGTGCCGATGGGTACAAGCGCGATGTGCAATGTGGCGTGACGATCGAACCAAGCGCGCCACTCGGGCATTGCGATGCGGGCCATCGCGATGCGGCGGTGTCCCTTCCACCATCCGATGCCCAGTTGGATGACGAGTGCTGCGATGGCGGCAGTGTTGCCTTGGATCATGAGCCATGCCGCCCCAGCCATCGCGACGCAGTAGACCACATGCGCGAACAGAGCGAGCTTCCACAGGCCGGCTGAGTAGAATCGCGTGATCATCATTTGACGGCGGCTCCAGGCAAGAAATTCGGATGCGGTGGTGGAGTCCGTGCTCGCCACGAGTGCGCCGGGTGCGAACGCGATCCTCAGTCCAGCATGCCGAACGGCCTGTGAGAGCCGGTAGTCGTCGCTGATCGCGCCCTTCCACCACGCCGGAACATTCAGGTCACGAAATGTTTGAAGCCGGATGGCCGTCGCGCCGCCCCACACGAAGTTGTTCTTGCCCGGGCCCATACCACCCGCGATCACGGCGTTCCAAACGCTTCGCAGCATGGGCCACAGGGAGGCGTGTTCGGGCAGATGCCATCGGTATCCGGTCGCCGCGCCGACACCGGGCTCCGCGAGCGCCGCTGTGAGCGCCCGGAGCCACTGGGGGCTGACGCGGCCATCGGAATCGGCGAAGACCAGTACCTCCGAATCCGGGCGAATCGAAGCGACGGCGGCAAGCAGATTGTTGATCTTCTCTCCCGTGGATGGATCGCCAGCGCCCGCAAGAACCACGCGTGCCTCGGCGGGAACGGCCTGTCCCGGAAGATCGGCTTCGGACTTCGCGACTACGATTAACTCGTAGCCTGGATAGTCAAGTGCCGCGAGTGAGGCGAGGTTCTCCTTGAGTCCCTCCTCCATGCCCTTCACCGGAACGATTACGGAGGCCTTTGGTGTGAGGCTGTGCCGTTGTTGTCCGGTCATCCGCCGGTAGTATTGTTCACGTGCCCTCTCGCCTCTCAGAGAGAGCAGGCTCAGCAGCACCGCGAGCCCGATGAAGAACCAAAGCAGCCACAGCATGGAATCTCGCATTGTACGTCACAGGTTGTACGTCACAGGGGCCGCGCCGCCGCACGATTTGGGCTGAGCGGGGAAAAACCGGCAAGGAGTCGTACTATAGTGGAGCATATGGTTCCGGCAATCTTACTTCTCTTGGCAAGTGCTGCTTTCGCGCAACCCGTCGAGTACCGCATCACGACCGGCGGTGACAATCTGATCAAGCTTGAGGTCGAAAAGACGGGTCTTTTCAAAGGCAAGAAACACGTCTTCAACTTCACCAAGATGAGCGGCAAGTTCAGCTATGATGCGCAGACGCCTGCCAATTCGAAGGTGGATCTGGCGGTGGATGCCGGAACCTTCGAAGTGAAGGACGACTGGGTGAACGAGAAGGATAAGAAGAAAGTCTTCGACGAAGCCCGCAACAATATGCTGAAGGCGGGCCAGTATCCGGAGATGCGCTTCACTTCAACGAAGATCACGCCGCAAGGCGGGAACAAGTATCAGGTGGAAGGCACGCTCACGATTCGTGGAACGGGGAAGCCGGTCACGATTGATGCGATGCTCGACCCCGACAAGGTGGTGATCAGCGGGAAGAGCATGTTCAAGATGACAGCGTATGGAATGAAGCCGCCGTCAGCCGCGCTGGGTGCGATCGGCACCAAGGACGACATGATGGCGACGTTCAAGGTCGCGGCTGCGAAGTAGGCGCCGGCGCACTGTTGTTCGCGTATCGCTCGAAGAACTCGATGATGCGCAGCATGTGATCCATGCGCCGCAGCGGTGGACCCGAGCGCGTGAGTTCGTGGCCTGAGCCCGGATAGCGCACATACTCCACGGGTTTGCCCTGTTCCTTCAGCGCGCGATAAAGCATCTCGCTTTGCGAGACCCCCGTTCGAAGATCCTCGCTCGCGTGCAGGATCAGCAGTGGCGTACGGATGTTGGCCACGTGCGTGAACGGCGATTGCGCGTCGAGAATGCGGCGCACTTCTGGCTGGTAGGGATAGCCGCCGAAGTGGCTTTTCACAAGACGGAATGCGTTGCCCTCGCCGTAGAATGTGGCGAGATCGTAGACGCCTCGTTGCGCTGCCGCGGCCTTGAATCGATGGTCGTGCGCGACGATCCATGCGGTGAGGTAGCCGGCATAGGAGCCGCCTGTCAGGAAGAGGCGATCAGCGTCAACCAGCGCGTTGTTCCTGATGGAATCATCGAGTGCGGCAAGTACGTCGCTTGCAGGGCCTTCGCCCCAGTTGCGGTAGTTGGCTTTTTGAAACTCGTAGCCGTAGCCTCCGGAGCCGCGCGGATTGGAATAGGTGACACCATAGCCCCATGCGCACAGCAACTGAAATTCATGCCACATGCTGAACTCACCCGGACCCCACATCGCCGAGGGGCCGCCATGCATATCGAGCACCCAGGGGTACTTCCTGCCTTGCTGCGCGTTCACTGGGTTCATCACCCAACTCTGTACGCGGGTGCCGTCAGGGCGCTGAATCCACTTCTCAGTGGGCAGTGACAGGAGCTTTGTGGCGAGCCAACCGGAGTTGAGCGCTGTCAGTTGGCGTACGTTGCCGTCCTTCTCCTTTACGAATAGTTCGTTCGGATTGGCGACGCTGATCTGCGCGAACACAATGCGCCCCGCGGCTTCGTCGAATGCGCTCACTCCGACGGGGCCGTCGACAACGCTTGCGAGGCTCATGCCGCCGATGCGCTTCAGCGGCACGCCGCCGTGCCAGTTGCTTGTGAACAGCACGGAACCATCGGCCCCTACGTGCGAGTGTGCAATCTCGGCGGTCCAGCCTTTGCTGATCCAGTCCAGCTTCTTGGAGGCGATGTCGTACCGGAACAGGCGCGATTGCCGGTAGGTGGGCTCATCAATCTGCTGGGCTTCGACGAGGAGCGCCTTGCCATCGGGATAGAACTTCGCTTGGGTGAACGATTCGCCTTGTTGATCGAGCAGTGGGCGTGCACTTGCGCCGCCGGCATTCATCATCCAGATGCTGGCGCGCCGTTCGCGATCGGGATGCGTGTCGCCTGGCGGCGTGCTCACGTAGACGATCGTTGCGCCGTCCGGCGAATACGCAGGATTGGTGTGGCGATAGAAGTCCTTGGTGATTTGCGCGGCCTTGTTGTCATTCGACAGGTCGATGGAGAAGAGCTGCGGCACAGTCGCTTCCTTCTGCAGTCCCTGCTCGTCCTGGAATGCGAGGCGGTTGATCACCACCGGATTGCTGCGCGACGCATTGCGTTCGAGCCAGTTGCGAATGGCACGCCGATCGCCGTCGGGTCGGGCATCGGCCTTTGTATCTTCCTTCCCATCTTTGGCTCGATCGAAGTCGAACCAATCGCGCATGGGACGTTCCATTCCATAGTGCGGCTTACCGCCGACCTTGCTGATCGGGATCGCGCTCGACACCAGGAGACGGTTCTCCGTGGGGTGCCAGACCGGGCTTGTCGCACCATGCTCCAACTTCGTCGCAGGCGTTGGTTCGCCGGCGCCGTTCAGCGGCATCACCCAGACCTGTGGCTTGCGCGCGGAATCGGCACGTACGAAGGCGAGGCGCTTGCCATCGGGACTGATTGCGATGCCAGCGTCGCGGCGGTCACCGAAAGTCAACTGCTTCGGTGTGGCTTTCGAGTTTGTGAGATCGACTTGCCAGAGGTGGGTGCGATAGCCGTAGTTCACATCGCCTCTGCCTTCACCCGCGGGCTCTTCGTACATCGACTGTACGCCGTAGACAGCGAACGCGGCATCGGGCGAGATCTGCACTTCGGTGACACGGCGGATCTTCAGCATGTCGGCTGCTGTGATGGGAGTCTTGGTGATCTCGGCGCCCCAGCACAAGCCTTGGAGCAAAAGCAAAGCAACAACGCGCATGAAGGTGATTATACTGGGGCGTGTTTCGATGCGTTGCCGGGAAGGACTGGGAGCGGTCCTCGAAACCGCTCCCTTCTGAGCGACTCAGCCGCTACTGTGCGTTCGTGATGCCTGGCTGGGAAGCAGGCTCGATCGTCAGCGGAACCGTGGCTTGGAAGCGGTTTCCGGTGGTCGCGAGAGACGCCGTCAACGTGTATTCACCGGGCGGGAGATTCCCTTCCGCCGGGCCGATGTTCACTCGCGCCAGCCAGTTCTTCTCTCCACGGATCTCCACTTCACGAATCACCGCGATAAAGGAACGGGTCGCGCTCCAAGTGTAGACCACCTGATTGCGCGCATCGCGAATCACGATGTCGTAGTCCTGGCCGGAGGGGAACACCAGTTTCACGGGCCGGGCCTTGGTGTTGCGCAGCGTCATCCGCACCTGCATGCTTTCGCCCGGGCGGAAGGTTACTTCATTGAGCGCGACGCCGAATCCCCATTCGCGGCCGGCGACTTGAACCGTGTCGCCTACCCGCGCGTAGACGAGTGAGTAGACGCGCTCGCCGGCAATGGAAAGCTCACGCCGCTCGGCCAAACCAATCGAAGGCAGAAATGTTTCGGTGGTCAGGCCCGCGTCGGCGCAACGAGTGAAGGAATAGGCGATGCGCAAAGCATTGTTGAAATCGCCCGCCGGCAGCTTCACTTCGGCAGTGCGGCTTGTGATGACGGCGGTGCTGTTGCAGTCATTCGCTTCGGTGCGCCAAGCCTCGCCGGTTGCCGCACCAAAGGCAGCCCACGTCTTTTCGGCCCGCGCCTCACGGTCGTAAATGATCAAGGTTCCCGCTTCGTTCTTACGCAGGTATTCGATTCCGGGAAAGCCCGTCACCTTGAAATACTCCTGCCCGTTGATGGTTTCAGCGCCGGTGACTTCCACGACCCAGGGGTCGGACCGGAAGGCTCCGCCGCTTTGATAGATCCACTGATTGCCCGTCTGGAGCGGGAAGTAATCCTGCCCGTAAGCCAGACCGAGAAACATCAGACTACTGATAAAAGTTCTTGTCCCACGCATGCTTGCGTAACACTCCTAACGTCGCCTCACAGAGGCGCGAATTGGAGGGCACCGCGCAATTCCGTTCGACGTTGCGCAGCTTCCGCATCCCTGGAATGACGCTCGACACGGCTGGGTGGGACAAAATGAATGCGAGAGCGGTTTCGGCCAGCGTGCCGGGTACATCCAACAGGTCTTGCTTCAGAGCGGAAACGCGCTCGACGACCTGGCGTTTGCGATCCCCTCTAAAATACCAATTGCGAAAATCGCCCTCGGGAAAGATCACATCTTCCGTAAAATTCCCAGAGAGCGCGCCTTCATCCAATGGGACGCGGGCCAGCACGCCAACGTTTCGTTCTTGTGCAAGCGGGAACAGATTGCGTTCGGGGGACTGATCAAAGATGTTGTAGATCACCTGCACCGTGTCGATGAGGCCGGTGCGGATGATGCCGAGTGCGCTATCGGGCTGATGATCGTTGATCGATACACCAAAAGCGCTTACCTTGCCCGAGCGCTTCAGATCCTCAATGGCACGGCGCCACTCATCGCGATCGAGCCATTCGGGATTCCAGACGTGCAGTTGCTGAAGGTCGATGCGCTCCATGCCGAGGTTGCGAAGGCTTTCCTCGGTGGAGGCGACGATGTACTCATACGGAAACACCTGCTCAATGCCAATGCCGGATTGCGCGGGCCAGATGCGGTTCTTCGGCGGCACCTTGGTCGCAACATAAACACGCGACTTTGTTTCGCGCACGATCCGGCCAACCAGTTGTTCACTGTGCCCGTCGCCATAGGCAAGCGCCGTATCAATGAAGTTGAGCCCGAGTTCGATGGCGCGCCGCAACGATTGGATCGATTCGTCATCATCGCCGCCAAGCCACTGTTTGCCGCCAATGCCCCACGCACCATAACCGACCGCGCTGACCTGGCAGCCGGTGCGTCCAAGCGTTCTGTATTCCATGAAAGTTAGAGACCTCTTGAAGATGCGAGCGCCACTCGTTTGCCGGCGCCCTTATCTTCAATGATGATCTGATTGCCTTCCAGACGCACGTCATCCACTTTGAGGAATCCCGCCGGAACCTTGGTGACGAACATCAGGAAGCGCGTGCTGAGTTTGGACTTCGCGGGCAGCCATCGCAGTGTGGGCGCGCCGAACATGGGGCTCAGCGCATAGAGATCCTGCTTGGTCATGTCGTAGGGTTGCATGCCGAACTCCACGCCCCAAGCGTAGGCCTTGTTCGCGGGATAGTTCATCCAGTGCTGGACCCAGGGATAATCGGACCGGCGAAAAAGATAGCCAATCAGCAGATTCTCCGTGGTGTTGAGCGCCGTGATGAACTCATGGTCGCGCTTGGGATCCATCAGGCAGCCAATGTGGTCCATGCGGCCATCCTGTGAAGGCGAGATCCGCAAGTTGACAACTCCCTTGTCATTCGTGGCATTGGGCCAGGTGAAATCCTTGCCGCCGGGAAGCGTGCGCATTCCGCGGCCGCGCGCTTCGTAAGGTTTGGTGCGGCATTGCGACGCGGACTGATCCACCACCACGGTGCCGAGCCCGAGGAATGGTGCGCCGATGGTGCCGTGCTCGGCCCAAAGGACCGGCCTGTCGAAGGGCAACTCGCTTTCGAGATCTGTTTCCACGAGGAGCACCTGTTCGTTCGGAGCAATGCTCACCTTGCGCGCCAGTTTCTCCTGCACAATCGGCAAGCGTGCCGTGTAGGCGATGGAGTGCGCGGTTGACTGGAGGTTCTCCATGTCCTGACGATGCGCCTCTCCGTGGAACGTGTAGCCCGCCGCCTGTTCCTCTTTGGTCGTTGGGCCGAAGCCGTCCACACAGAGGAAATGCCCCACTCCCGGCCCCTGACGTCCGGGCGCGCCCGCTTCGCGCAGGAGACGGTCGGGATTCCAGATCGGATTGAGGCGCTTGGCGTCCTCGCGCAGCAGCATGCTCGCAATCGCGCCGCCTGTCCGCGTGATCACGACCTCGATCTTCTCGTTTGCGAGTTGAATCGCGTCGCGGCCTTCATGTTTCACAGGCGTTTGAGCGAATGTGATGCCGGCGGAAACGGCCGCGATCACGATCGTGAGAAACGTTTTGGACATGTGGTTCGTCACACGAGTCATGATACTGTAAGGCGAGGGCAGCCATGAGACGTATTCTGCTGATACTCTTCCTTCCCCTGCTGCTTCTCGCAGCCAACGTCAAGCTCTACATGAAAGACGGCGAGTGGCATCTGGTGCGCGAATACCAGGTGTTGGGCGACCGTGTGAAGTTCTACGCCGTGGAGCGCGGCGATTGGGAAGAAGTGCCTCTGGAACTGGTGGATCTCAAGCGGACGGAGGGTGAGATCAAGTCGCGCATCGACAGTCAGAAGGCCGAAGCGAAGCTGATGGACGAGGAGGACAAGGCGGAGCGGGAAGCGCGGCGCGAAGCAGCCAGCGTTCCCGATGGTCCCGGCGCGTATTATGTGGATGGCAAGGAGATCAAGGCGCTCAAGATCGGCGAATGCAAGTTGCATTCGAACAAGCGCCGCAGCGTGCTTGCCGCGATTTCGCCGATTCCGATGATTGCCGGCAAAGCGACACTCGAAGTGGACGGTGAGACGTCGGCGTTCGTGGTGAAGGAGCCCGCGCCCGAGTTTTATTTCCGTCTCTCCACGCCGGAGCGATTCGGCATGTTGAAACTGACTCCCGCCAAAGGTGTTCGCATCGTGGAGAAGATCTCCATTATTCCCGTGAGCAAGGAAATGGTGGAAGAACCGATCGTGGTGGAAGTGTTCCGACGTCAGGTGGGTGACCAACTCTACAAGGTGTGGCCGATGCAGCCGCTGGAACCCGGCGAGTATGCGCTGGTGCAGTACACCGAGGGCAAAGTGAACATGCAGGTGTGGGACTTTGCGTACAAGAAACCGTAACGCTGCCCAGGCTTCACGCAAAGCAAACGCCGCGATCCGGGTGGACCGCGGCGCAGAAAAACTGGATGTTGGTTTTGCTTAGAGCGCAGCTTTCGCGGCGGCGAGCGCCGTCTCATAGTTCGGATGGTCGGCAACTTCCTTCACATATTCCGCGTGCGTGACCTTGTTGCTCTTGTCGACCACGAAAATCGCGCGGCTGGTGATGCGCAGTTCCTTGATCAACGTGCCATAGGCGCTGCCGAACGAGCCCGTGCGATGGTCGGAGAGCATTTTGACCTTGTCCACGCCGAACGCGCCGCACCAGCGCTTCTGCGCAAACGGCAGGTCCATGCTGATGGTGTAGATGTCCACGCCTTCCAGCTTCGCAGCCTCTTCATTGAAGCGCTTGGTTTGTGCGTCGCACACGGGAGTGTCGAGCGACGGAACCACGCTGAAGATGCGAACCGTGTTGCCCGTCTTTTCGAGTGTGACGCTCTGCAGTCCGTTGTCAACAACATCGAAGTCCGGGGCGGCGTCGCCCGACTTCAGTTCTGGCCCGATCAAAGTGAGCGGATTCCCGCGCAGTGTGGTAGCTCCTGGTCTTTCCATAGGATCCTCCTAAATTCTTGACTCTGAAATGGTGGTGAAACTCGGTGGGGGCTTGGTAAACCCCTATTCTAACAGCTTGCCAAGTGACGCTACGTCCGTCACCGGCAACTGGCACGTGAAGTCTTCGCAGACATAGGCGGTGGCGCGGCCATCCAGCGGGCGCATCTCCGCAAGCGACGGCGCCCATTGTGCGAGGCGGGCGCGGTTTGCGTCATCCAGCAAGATGACGATCGCGTGCGGCAGGAAGCGGCGGCGGATCTCCGCAAGCATCTCGCTCATTCCAGCACTCGACTTCTCACCGGCAAGCACGATCTGCTTCGGTTTCTTCTCACTGAACATGTAGGCGGCGAGCATCTGCGGAATCGTCACGGGCTGCGACTTCATGCGGCCCGCGAAGGAGCGTAGGGCACGCATGGCGCTGTCTTCCAAGTCCCGACTCCCGGTGACTGCCGCCAGCCGCAGCAGCACCGCCACCGCGATGGAATTGCTGGAAGGCTCCGCGCCATCGTAGTCATCCTTGATGCGCAACACCAGATCGCGATTGCCCTCCGGTGTGCTGTAGAATGCGCCGTCCTGCTTATCCTCGAACAGCTCAATCATCTTCGAAGCCAGCTTGTGCGCGAGGTCGAGATGGGACGCGTCGAAGTCCGCTTCATAGAGATCGAGGAGGGCAAGCGCGAAGAAGGCGTAATCGTCCAGGAAGCCTGGAATCGCGGCTTCGCCATCACGATACCGCCGCAACAGGATTCCGGTCTCGGGCTGATACATCTTTTGAACAATGAAAGACGCGGCGTTCTGCGCGGCCCGCAGATAGCCCGCTTCGCCGAGTACCTTCGCACCCGTGGCGAACGCCGAGATCATCAGCCCATTCCATGCCGTGAGAATCTTGTCGTCCAGATGCGGCCGGACACGCGTTGCGCGGCGTTCCATCAGCTTCACCTGCGCGTCGCGCAATGCGCGCGTGACGTTGTCCGCGGTGGTTTGGAACTTCGACGCGACCTCTTCAATGGTCGCGGCCTGATAGAGAATGTTGCGGCCCGTGAACTCGTGATGCGGATCTTCGGCAGGCGCGACGTTGCCTTGCGTTTCCACGCCGTAGCGTGCCGCGAACCAATCGGACTCGGGCTTGCGCAGAATCTCCTGTAGCTCCGCCTCGAACCAGATGTAGAACGCGCCTTCTCCCTTCTCCTTGGGATTCGCGGGATCGATGACGCTGTCGGCATCTTCCGCCGAATAGAACGCGCCGCCGGGATCCGTCATGTCGCGCAGCACATAATCGAAAGTCTCGCGAGCGACCTGCGCATGGAACGCATCGCCCGTGATCTGGAACGCTTCCAGATAGGAGATGACGAGCTGCGCCTGATCATAGAGCATCTTCTCGAAATGGGGAACGAACCACCGCGCATCCACCGAGTAGCGATGAAAGCCGCCGCCGAGCTGATCGTACATGCCGCCCTTGTACATTTCGCGCAACGTGAGCAACGTCATTTCGAGCGCTTCTTCGTTCTGCGTGCGGGCGTAGTATCGCAGAAGGAAGTTGAGCTGTACGGGACGAGGGAATTTCGGCGCGTTGCCGAAACCGCCCATGCGCGGGTCGAAGCTGCGGCGGAACGCGAAGTAGCAACTGTCGAGGCCCGATCCATCGAGGATCGCGCCCGGCGTCTTCGCGCCAAGCATCTCGGAGATCTGCTTCAGAATGCCTTCGCCGGAATCGACGATCTTTTCGCGATCGGTGTTCCAAGCATTCGCGAGGTACTGCAGCAGGGCGGGGAAGCCCGGACGTCCGTAGCGATTGTCGGGTGGGAAGTACGTGCCGCCATAGAATGGCTTCAGATCCGGTGTCAACCACACCGACATCGGCCAGCCGCCGCCACCCGTGGTTGCCTGCACGAACGTCATGTAGATGCGGTCGACGTCGGGACGTTCTTCGCGATCCACCTTCACAGGCACAAAGTGCGCGTTCAGCAACTCCGCGGTTTCCTCCGATTCGAACGATTCGCGCTCCATCACGTGGCACCAATGGCAGGTCGAGTAGCCAATGGAGAGGAAGATGGGCTTGTTCTCCCGCTGCGCCGTCTGGAATGCTTCGTCGCCCCAGGGATACCAATTCACCGGGTTGTGCGCGTGCTGGAGGAGGTAAGGGCTCTTTTCAGATGCCAGGCGATTGGTGTGCATGGAAGGTTCATCTCCCAACGCTGCAAAAGAAAGACCCCCGAGTGGCCAAGGGCGCCGCGCAGGGGTTTGAGACAGGAATTGGGGTTTTCAATCCCACTAGATGACCGGGGACGGCGAAAAGATTCAGAATATTCTCATGCGAAACCGGATGGCGGCCTTGGCCGCTGTGGCGATGATTGTGGGAGGCGCGGGCGCCCAGGAGACGCTTCCCGAGGATCGGGGCGCGGTTGGCGTTGCGCAGACGCTTCGCAAGCTCACGACGCGAGTGCGCGTGCTGCATGTGGCGGCGCATCCCGATGATGAAGATGCCGCGACGCTGACGTGGCTCGCGCGAGGCTGGGGCGCGCATGTCGTGCTGGCATCGCTGAATCGCGGCGAGGCGGGCGCCAATCTCGTCAGCAATCACTTCTTTGACCGGCTCGGCGCGCTCCGCACGGCGGAATTTCTCCGCGCTGCCCAATACTACGGAGCGGCGGGGCTTCGATTCACGCGCTTCGTGGACTATGGCTACTCGAAGAACGTCGCCGAGACATTCCGCAACTGGAAGCGCGACGATGTGCTTCGTGATCTGGTGCGTATTGTGCGCGAGGAGCAACCGCACATCATGATCTCGCGATTTCAGGGCACGCCTCGTGATGGCCACGGAAATCATGAAGCAGCGGGTCTGCTGGCGCGGGACGCCTACGATGCGGCTGCCGATGCGAAGCGCTTTCCGGAACAGATCGCCGCGGGCCTGAAGCCCTGGCGAGCGCACAAGCTCTACGTGGGCGGAGCGCGCGATGTGGAAGAGTGGACCCTTCGTGTGGACTCGGGTGTCTACGATCCGCTGCTTGCGCGCACCTATGCGCAGATGGGCCGCGAAGGCTACCGCCAGCATCGTTCGCAAGGCGCGGGTCCGGCAATTCCGCTTCCCGGTCCATCGGTGGCTCACTACACGCTGGTTGCTTCAGACCGGCCGATTCCTGCGAAAGAGAAGCACTTCTATGAAGGGCTGAGTCTCAGTGTGCAGATTCCGCAGTACGGGGAACACATCCAGCGCGCGCTTGCCGAGTTCCGCGCCGATGAGCCGTGGCGCATCGCGCCGCATCTGGCGAAGGCGCTTGCGGCGATCCGAGGGGCCCGGGGCACGCAGCCTTCTCGCGATCTCGACATCAAAGAACAACAACTGCAGTTGGCTCTGGAACAGGCGCTCGGCGTGCAATTCACGGCGCTCGCCGATCCCGATCAGAAGCCGTCGGGTCCGTTCGCGCTGTTTCGCGCATGGGAGAGCTTTCGCTTTGCGACCGCGGGGCAGCGGTTCTTTGTCACATGCAGCTTCATCGCGCCGAGGGCGGAGTTCAAGGCGTTCGAATTCTCCGGCGATTCCGCGAGTGTTCGTGCGATGGAAGGCAACCGCTTCGAGGTCACGATTGACGGCAACGCATCGCCCACGGTTGCTTATTGGACTCGAAGCAATGTCCGCCAGACTCACTACGATGTGGCCGACGAAAAACTGTTTGGCCGTCCCCTGCCGCCCGCGCCACTTCGAGTGCGCGCGACCTATCGTGTGGAGGGCGTGGATGCCGCCGTGGAGCGCGATGTTGAGACAAGCCACCTGGATCAACTCGGAATTCAGTTCAGGAGATCTCTTGCGATCGCACCCGCCGTGTCGATGCATCTGAAGACTGCGGCAGGCTATCTTCCGCGCGGCGCCGTTCAATATCAGTTGCCCGTGTCAATTCGCAATCACGTGCATGGCGCACAAGCAAATGGCGCGGCGAAGGGCCAGTTGCGATTGGCGCTGCCTGACGGTTGGCGCGCGGAGCCGCGGCAGATCGAGTTTGGGATCGAGAAGGAAGGCGAGGAGGCGAACTACCTCTTCCGGCTGACTCCGCCGGCGGGTGTTGGCGAAGGTGACTATCCGGTCCAGGCCGTCGCGACCGTGGGAGGCCGCGAGTACAAGCACGCCTTTCTGCCGATTTCGCAGCCTGGACTGGCGACGGTCTACACCAGTGATCCCGCGCTGCACACGATTCGCGTGGTGGATGTGGCCGTAGCGCCGAAGTTGCGGACGGGGTATCTGCCGGGAACGGGCGATGATGTGCCGGAAGCGATGCGTCAACTCGGCATTGAGACAGACATTCTCGATACCGCGCAACTGGCTTCGGGCGATCTCTCGCGTTATCACACCATCGTGCTCGGCATTCGTGCTTACGCCGCGCGCACCGATGTCAGGACGCACAACGCCCGGCTGCTCGACTATGTGGCGAAGGGTGGAGTGCTGGTGGTGCAGTACAACACGCAGGAGTACGACAACAACTATGGCCCGTATCCTTACTCGATGACGGCTCGTGCCGAGGAAGTGAGTGAAGAGGATTCGCCGGTTCAGATTCTGGACGCCGCCGATCCGGTGTTCACGGCCCCGAATCAAATCACGGCGAAAGACTTCGAGGGTTGGGTGGAGCAGAGAGGATCGAAGTTCTTCACCACCTGGGACGAGCGATGGACGCCGCTGATCGAAACGCACGACACAGGGCAGGCGCCACAGAAGGGCATCTGGCTTGTGGCGCGGCAGGGAAAAGGGCTGTACATCTATTGCTCGCTGGCATGGTACCGGCAGTTGCCGTTTGCAGTGCCGGGCGCGGCGCGCCTCTTTGCGAACCTCGTATCGCTGGGCGCACCGGACGCGGCGTGGCGCGCAAGATAGATGTCAGCGTACCGATAGGTCGCTCAGAAAGACTTTCCGATACTCCTTGAACTCTTCGGGAATCATCGGGCCAAGCGCGGCCATCTTCACAGCCGCGGCGCGCTCTTCCTGAAACGTCGACTCGATGGCCTGATACGCCATTTGCACCGCTTCGACAATGTCGGTGGTGTACATCTCCGCGCTATCGATGACGTGGTTCACTTTCTCGATCACACGCTGAGCGGCGGTGGCGCGCTCTTCGGCTTGCTGGAGCAGATCGCCGTGCAGGTCGAGTTTGGTGTGCGGCGCGAAGGCCCGGCCGAACTCCGCCCACCGGTCGAGCACAATGATCGCGCCGTAGCGATGCTTGTCCAACTGCATCTCAAACGCGAATGCCGAGCCCTTCATCTTGCCATCGAGTTTGCGCAAGTACATGACCGCGGACCCCAACTCGCCCGACAACGTGTCAGTAAACGCGCTGGCGCAGCCAAGGAACTGATCGTGGTTGACGGAGAGAAAGCGGGTGATCTGCAAGCGCGCCTCAACCGGCCAGATGTTCGCCCAAAGCGTGTACGATTTGATCGCCGGACATGCCCTCGCCATTGTTCATGCGTGCGATGAGCTGGTCAATAATCTCCTTGGCTTCGTCCTTGCCGTAGCTCTTGATGAAGCCATCGAAGTAGTGCTCGCCCGCCATGGCGCGGTTGATCTCGGCCTCTTTGTTGTGATCTTGCAATTCAGTAAAGTAGACCACCCGGTACTGACCCGAGTAGGTGTTGTCCCGGTAGATTTCGAACATGATCTTGTCGGATTCAAACGCCATCGTTCAATGAAGGTAGCACATCACTGCTTACGAAAGACACGATGGATGCGAACGGGAGGCGCGATCTTCTGCTCATTGACGGGCGATTGATGGATTTTGCGAACCACATCCATGCCCTTGATCACTTTGCCGAACGCCGCGAAGCCCTGTCCATCGGGATTGCGCATGCCGCCGAAATCGAGCGACGGCTGGTCGCCGATACAGATGAAGAAGTCATCGCGCGCGGTGTCGGGCCTGGTGCGCGCCATGGAAATGGTGCCGTCCAGATGCTTCAGTCCTGTCACGGAGGTGCGCTCCAGTGGAACCATGTCGAAGAACTTTGCCTTGCGCGAGGTATCGGCGGATGCTTGAATCACTTCGATCCTGATGTCGTTGTGCGGCTGATTGTCCATGCGCACACTACGATGGAAAGTGCCGCCGTCATAGAGGCCGGCATCAACGTAGCGAAGGAAGTTCGCCGCGGTCTTGGGCGCACGCTTGGTGCTGACCGCCACTTCGATGTTGCCCGCCGATGTTTCCATGACGACGCGCACAGGCTCCGCGAACAGCACGTTCACGGAGCACAAAAGCGAAGTCAGCAGAATGGAAGAGCTAGAGCGACGCCAGGCCTCGAAGGTTCCAACCACAAATCCAACTCGCTTCATACTTGTTCCCATTGGGGCCGGGCCAATGTGTCTCCAGGCTGACGTAGCCCTTGTACCCATCCGCCTTGAGCGCAGCCATTTGTCCTTTCCAGTCGATGTCCCGCGTGCCAACCGGTCCCCACACGGGCTTATGTCCATCCAGACTACAATCTTTGATGTGCACGTGGGCGATCCGTTGCGGAGGCATCATACGATACCCTTCCGGGAACGGAACCTGGCCGGAGATGTAACAGTTGGCTGGATCCCACACCACCTGGAGCGCGGGGTTGTTCACGGCGGCCAGCACCCGCAACGTTTCGGTGGCGGTTGCAATATTGCAGGCATGCTCATTCTCAAGGCCGATGATCAGGCCCTCCTGCGCCGCCTGGGCAGAGAGGTTCTCCATCGCCTTCACCACGCCGTCGAAGCACTTCTCAGGTTCGACCGAGCGCCAGTAGGAGAACACGCGAAGAACCGGCGCGTTGAAGAACTTGCAGATGCCGAAGGCCTTCTCCGCGAGACGCGGCTGATCGTCGAAGGTGTGCTTGGAAGCAAAGACATCATGCTGAAATCGAGTATCGATATCGGGTGCTCCGGGCAGTACGCACTTGAGCACGGGAGACGCGATGGAGATCACCTTCATTCCGCGCTCGCCAATCATGTCGCGTGCGCGGGAGAGTTCATCGCTGGTGAGGTCCATGATGTTCTTGCCCCACAAGACGCGGAGTTCCGCGCCAGTCATGCCGATCTCGGCCATCGCCTCGAGAGCAATGGCAAGATCAGGCGAAAACTCATCCGTTATGGAGGCAATCGGTATCTGTGGCTGCATCGCAACGATTATCCCAAACGAGCGGCCTTCCGCCAACATCGTGAGGCAGATCGGACAATGGATGCCTTAGCACGGCGTGAATGCATGTTGTCAAGGAAAACATCTGCTCTGTTCGCAATCCGTTACAAAATTGTTGACAGCTTGGGGATGCTCTGCTAACTTTCACGTTGGTTTCAAGCCGTGGCAGCACGATCAACTGACCGTACAAATCCCCAACATGCGCGCATCCTTCTCGTCGACGATAATCGGAACGGACTGGTCGCCCGGCGGTCCGTGCTGGAGGAGTTAGGGTATCACATCACCGCAACCTCGGACCCCTTCGAGGCGCTGAGCCTTTTCGAAAACGGTAGCTTCGATCTCCTGATCACGGACTACAAGATGCCGAAACTGGACGGGCTTGAACTGATTCGCAAGGTACGCCAATCCAACACGGATGTGCCGATCGTTCTGATCTCCGGTTTTGCCGAGACTCTCGGGTTGACCGAGGATGGCACGGGGTCGGATGCGGTGGTACAGAAAAGCTCGAACGAGATTACGCATCTCGTGCGAGCCGTCGCCCGCCTGCTGAAGAAGAAGGCGCCGAAAAAGCCCGCTGCCCGCGTTACGCCCGCTGTTGCAGAGAAAGCGAAGACCAAGGGCGTATCCTAGAGGGAGATGCCAGTCCGCATTCTCCTCGTCCTCGCTCTCGCAAACTGTATTCTCGCTGGCCAGTCCAAGACGGCTCCCAAAGCCAAGTCCCCCGTTCAGAAGACGCCCGCGCCCATTGCATCCAAACCGGTTGCATCCCAATCCGCGGGAACGAAGGGCGCCGTGCGGACACCGGCTGTCGCCAAACCCGCTACGCCGCCCGCCGCCATCGTACGCCAATGGATGTCGCGAATGACGTTGCAGGAGAAGGTCGCGCAGTTGGTGATCATTCCCTTTTATGGCGAAAACCCTGGCGTGCGCTCCGCCATGTATCGCCGCTACGCACAGCAAGTCCAGCAGCTTCGAGTAGGCGGGCTTATCATCATCAACCGCGTGCAGAACGGGATTGTACGCAACGCGGCGCCCGCGACGATGGCATCGTTCCTCAATCGCATGCAGCGTCTGGCGCGTGTTCCGCTGATTATCGGTGGCGACTTCGAGCGCGGTTCTTCGATGCGTATGCTGGAGACCACACGCTTTCCGCACAACATGGCTTTCGCCGCCGCGAAGGATGTGGAGGCGAGCCGCATGTTGGGGGCGGCCACCGCGCGCGAGGCTCGTGCGATGGGCGTGCATTGGGTATTCGCGCCCGTTGCCGACGTCAACAATAACCCCGACAATCCGATCATCAACATCCGTTCCTACAGTGAGAATCCAGCGGAAGTCGCGGAACATGTGAAGGCCTACATTGAAGGTGCGCGCAGTGATCCCAAGCATCGCGTGATGGTGACGGTAAAGCATTTCCCCGGCCATGGTGATACGGCAGTCGACAGTCACTACGGCCTTGGGAAAGTGGACGCGTCGCGTGAACGCATGAATGAGATGGAACTGGTGCCGTTCCGCGCGGCCATTGCGGCTGGTGTGGATTCGGTGATGACTGCACATCTTTGGGTGCCCGCGATTGAACCGGCCCAAGTGCCGGCCACCGTGTCGCCCGCCGTTCTTACTGGTCTGCTCCGCAAGGAACTCGGCTTTCAGGGAATCATCAGTACCGATGCGATGGATATGGATGGGTTGGCGAAGCAGATGTCCGGTGGCGAGGCTGCGATTCGCGCCATGGAGGCAGGAGCGGACGTTCTCCTGATGCCGGCTTCCGCGGCGGAGGCCGTGCGCGCTGTGACCGCGGCGGTGAAGCAAGGGCGCATTCCGCTGGCTCGAATCGAATCAAGTTTGATGAAGCTGCTGACGGCGAAGGCGGAGCTTGGTTTGCATCGCTCACGTGCCGTGAATATTGAGGCGATCAGCGATTCGCTCGAGTTGGAGGAGGATGAGGCTTTGGCTCAGCGCGTCGCCGATGGCGCGGTGACCCTGGTTCGCAATGAGGGCGGGGTCGTGCCGCTTCGCAAGCCCGAAACGTCGTGCTGGCTGATGCTGACTGAGTCGAGACTGGGGCAACAGGGCCGCCGGCTCAGCGAGTATCTGGAAGAGAAGCTTCCCGCGGCGCGCCGCGTGCCGCTGGATCCCGGCATGACCGATGGCGAACTCGAGAAGGTCCAGTCAAGCCTGGGCAATTGCGACTCGATCGTAGTCGCGGCCTATGCCGGCCATCGCACAACGGGGGCACTTTCCGAGTCCTACACAAAACTGCTCAATTCTGTTTTGGCGATGGGACGGCCTGTGGTGTTGGCCGCGTTCGGCAATCCGTTTCTGTTGCGCAGTTTTCCCAATGTGCCCGGATATATGGTGACGTTCAGCACGGCGCCTCCTTCCGAGGTCGCGGTGGTGAGAGCGCTGACCGGCCAGATTCCGGTCAAAGGCAAGTTGCCCGTCTCCATTCCCGGTCTTGCGAAATACGGTGATGGCATCCCGCTGAGTCCGTCCGTGCAACCGCGGTAAACTACGGAGCATCATGCTCCCACTGATTGCCGCGCTGCTTCTGTCCGTTTCCTTGCATGCCGCTTCCCTCAAGGACGCGCTCACGTTTCATGCCTCCTTTGACGGGAAGACCGATGCCGCTTTCGCTCTTGGTGACCCTCGCATCCATTCGGCGCTCAACTACAAAGCGCAGAAGGAAGCGAAGCCTGGGCTCGACTCTCCCGATATCGAACCGGCGAAAGGCGAAGGCCGTTTCGGCGATGCGCTGCGCTTCAAGCAGAAGAACACACGCGCCATCTTCTATCAGGCTGCGAAGAACATCGCGTTCGATCCGAAGAATTGGAGCGGAACGGTGTCGTTCTGGCTGCGTCTCGATCCCGATGCGGATCTCGCTCCCGGATTCTGCGATCCGATTCAGGTGACGGATAAGGCCTACAACGATTCGGCGATCTGGGTCGACTTCACCAAAGACGAAAAGCCCCGGCACTTCCGGCTGGGCGTGTTTGGCGAGTTGAAGGTGTGGAACCCGAAAGACACTCCGGCTGACAAGAATCCCGATTTCAACAACCGCCTGGTTGTGGTGCAAAAGCCGCCTTTCACTCGTGCAAAGTGGACGCACGTGGTGGTCACTTACCAGTCTCTGGGAAGCGGCAATGGATGGGCGAAGCTCTATCTGGATGGAGCACTGCAAGGCACTGCGCAGAGTATTCGCGAGACTTTCGCGTGGGATCCGGCAATGGGTGCGCTGCGGCTTGGTGTGGCGTATGTCGGATTGTTCGATGAGCTTGCCGTGTTCAACCGGCCGCTGGATGACAAAGAAGTGAAGCGGCTCCACGGGCTGAAGAAGGGTGTTTCGGAATTGCATCGCGGCGCCGGCCGTTGATCGCGATCGTGAAGTGCTGAGGCGTGCCTGCGTGTTGCATTCTTTCTCCGTCAGGCATATGCTTCCCGCAGGAGATCCTTCACATGGTGAATCGCCGGCGTTTCGTGCAGGCCGCCGCAACCGCGGCCATGGTGTCTGATGCCGCAGGTATGGCGGATGAA
>JAEUQE010000649.1 GCA_016789785.1 Bryobacterales bacterium | reverse complement strand
AAGATCAAGGCCGAAGGCGAGCAGGCGTGCGCGAATCTGGCGGGAGATGTCACCTGCATTCAGGTGCCGATCGACAGCGCAATCTCCGCGGAGCCACGCATTCGCATCAACGGGCGCTACTCCTTTGTGCCGTTGCAAGGCACGCTCGACGAAGCGTTGCGTGTGGCGGGCATTCGAGATCCAGCGGCAATTCGCGACAGGATCCGGGTGGAGCGGCTGTACGCGGGCAAGTTGGTTCCCGTGCGCGTGCATGACTCCAAGCCTGATATTCTTCGCTTGATTCTGATTGGCGGCGAGGAGATCCATTGGGAGTAAGGGGCCGCCGCCGCTTTGTGAATCGCGGAACCGCACGTGTAGAAAAAGGTCGAGATGCCTGATCTTCCTCTGTGGAAATGGCTGCTGGGCGGGTGGTGCGCCTTCAATATCGGAGTGGCGAAGACAGGTGTGCCCGGACTGGGCATTCTCGCGATTCCGCTGTTCGTGTTCACCGTGGGCGATGCGCGTTTATCCGCGGGATGGCTGCTGCCCATCCTCATCAGCGCGGATGTTTTCGCAGTGTTCTACTACCGGCGGCACGCGGCGGCGAAGCGATTGTTCTCTCTGATGCCGTGGGTGGTGGTGGGTCTCGCGGCAGGTGCGTACGTTCTCCGCTATGACGACAAAGTGCTACGTCCGATGGTGGGGGGCATCATCGCCGTCATGCTCTGCCTCTATCTGCTGCGCAAGCGCGCGGTGAATCCGATTCCCACGGAAGGCACGTTCTTCACAGGATTCTATGGCTCATTCGCAGGCTTCGCCACGATGATCGCCAATGCGGCAGGGCCGGTGATGAACATCTATCTGCTGACGAAGAAGCTGACTCGTGAGGAATTTGTCGCCACGGGTGCATGGTTCTTCTTCATCGTGAATCTCACCAAAGTGCCTGTCTATGTCTCGCATGAGATGATCAGCAAGACGTCTCTGATGTTCGATCTCGCCATGCTTCCCGCGACCATTGGCGGTGCGCTGTTCGGACGGAAGCTGCTGGCATGGATGCCCGAAAAGCTGTTCGAATCGGCCGTGATCGTTCTGACGTTTTTCGCGACGATCGCGCTATTTCTGCCGTCCCGCTAGACCGGGCAATCCGCCCATGGAAGTCGCGGTGCGCACCGCGCGGAGAATCGCGGTGCTGACGGCTTCAGCGGCCGCAACACCGAGCGAGTCGACGGGCGCGGTCATGTCACCAAGCGAAAGCGCGATCACCGTATCGCCATCGGACATGGTCCAGACGGGCTGAATCGTGCGCGCAACGCCGAGGCTGCCGAACTGCGCGAGTTTGGTTGCCTGCACCTTCGTGAGTTTCGCGTTCGTCGCCACCGCCACCAACGTTGTATTCGCCGGCGCTACCGTGAATCCGCTTCTGCGCCCGCGCTTCATCACTGCGCATGCATCGGCGAGATCATCGCTCTCAGGCGACACACGCGCACCGGCCACCAACTGTCCGTTCTCCGGGTCGCGGA
>JAEUQE010000648.1 GCA_016789785.1 Bryobacterales bacterium | reverse complement strand
CCGAAGCGTGAGGACCGTTTCACACGCAACCGGCCCGCGCCTCTCGAACTGGCACAGGCGATGCCTCTGGTGGAGAGAGCGCTGCAGGTGTTGGAGCGGCGTGAGGTGAAGGCGCAGCTTGGGTTGCTGAAGTCGACTATGCTGCAACTGGATCCGGCGTTCAGCGAGAAGGCTTACGGCGCGAACAGCTTCTCCGAGTTTGTAGACAAGCTCAAAAAGGCGGGGCTCATTGAGACTCGCGGCCACGGCGGGCATTACACGATTGAACGCAAGGGATCCGTGCAGGGTCCGATGCCGAAGCCCGAGGACGCATTGCCGACGTTACGTGAGCTGCTCGAGAATCACCGTCTGGAACTGGAGGACGGCCGGGCCGCGGAAGATCTCGCAAGCTGGATGCAGGTAGAGTTTCCGCAACTCGATCTGAAGACTTTCGGATTCCAGGAGTTCGCGGAATTCCTGACGTTTGCGCAGGACAGCTTCGTGGTGCGGCTCGAGCGTGACCAGGAGAAGGGGACCACCGTTTTCCTCGGCGCCGAGTTCTATCCGCCCGCACTGCCGCCGGCTCCTGAACCGGAGCAGGTGGAGGAAGAAGACGACGGTCCGCAACCCTACGTCGAGGGCCAGCCCACGATGATGGATCCGAATCCGCCGCCTCCGAAGCCGGCGCCGGTGAAGAAGCGCGCGCCTCGCAAAGCGGTTGCCAGTGGCGCTCCCAAAGCTGCGCGCAAGAGTGCGCCACGGCGAAAGAAGCCGTAGTTCGATTTCGTCCGAGTGCACGTCCGCTTCCCCGTGGAGCGGGCGTGCTTTTCACTCTCTATGATTGAACGCATCTATCCATCCGGCACGCCAAAACCGCGCGGGCCCTATTCCCCTGCCGTGCGTGCAGGCGACTTCATTTACGTCTCCGGGCAGGGTCCGATCGATCCGGAGACGAACGAGTTCTCCTATGGCGACATTCAGCACGAGACCCGCGTTACGTTGAACAACGTGAAACGCATTCTGGAAGCGGCGGGCGCGTCCATGTCGGACGTCGTGAAGTGCTCCGTGTTCCTGCGTGAGGGCCGCGACTTCGGCGAGATGAACGTTGTCTACGCAGAGTTCTTCGGCGATACCAAGCCCGCCCGCACTACCGTGGAAGCGAAGTTCGCAAACCCGGTGATGAAGGTGGAGATTGACTGCCTGGCCTACAAGCCGCGGACGTAGCGGGCGCCGAGTCCGGTGATCAGCAGGGCTCGCCGGTTGATATAGTGTGAGCCGGGGAACCGGACAATGCGTCTGCTCGCGCTATTACTAATCTCAACTCTTTCGCTTACGGCTCAGGAAACTCGTGGTGTGATCGCCGGGAGGGTGCTCGATCCAACGGGCGCCGCCATCACGGGGGCGATCGTCCTGGTCACCAACACTGGCACCAACACCACCGTGCGAGCCCAGTCCAACGATACCGGCTACTACGAAGCCAACTTTCTCCTGCCCGGCGACTACCGGCTCACCACGGAGATGACGGGGTTCAA
>JAEUQE010000647.1 GCA_016789785.1 Bryobacterales bacterium | reverse complement strand
CTGGTTCGCGAGTTGATCAGATTGGCATCGTTCTTCACCACGCCGGAGATCACCTTGAAGTAGGTCATGCGTCCGGCAAAGGCGTCGGCCATTGTCTTGAACACAAATGCGGCCACTGGCTGAGTTGCGCTGAAGGCTCGTTCTGCCCCGTTGGTGCTCTTCATTGCGGGCCGCTCCGCCGGGCTTGGAAAACTCTCCCCAATGAAGTTGAGCAGGAGATCAGTGCCGATATTGTGCAGACCGGAACAGCAAAGCACGGGCACCAGCCTCCGTTCGAGCACCGCCTGACGGAGCCCCTGCTGGATATGATCCACTGGCAATGTCCCAGTCTCGAAGAACTCCTCCATCAGAGCGTCATTGCCCTCCGCCACCATTTCCACCAGCGCTTCGTGCGCGGTCTTTGCGGCTTCGGCAAGATCCGCGGGAATCTCCCCTTCCCTGCCCTTCCCATCGCCATCCGGCGTGTACGTGTACGCCTTCATGGTAACGAGGTCCACCACGCCTTTGAAGTCCTTTTCCGAGCCGGCTGGCAGGTGCACGGGAACCGCGGAGCGTCCGAATGCCGCGGTGATGCTCTCCATCGCGCGCTCAAAGCTCGAGCGCTCGCGATCCAACTTGTTCACCACGATCGCTCGGGCAATCTGGAAGTGATCGCAGAAGCCCATGCCCTTCTCGGTCTGCACCTCAACGCCGGCCACGCCGTCCACCACCAACAGGGCCGCTTCCGCCGCCACCAGCGCGCCCTTCGCGTCATTGATAAACAAGCTGAAACCGGGAGTATCCAGCAGGTTGATCTTCTGCTTTTTCCACTCCAGCGCGGCGCAGGCCGTGGAGATTGTGATCTTCCGGTTGATCTCCTCGTCGTCAAAATCGGTGATGGTGTTGCCTTCGTCCACACGGGTCAACCGGTTGGTCGCACCCGCGGCATAGAGCATTCCGGCGGCAATCGACGTCTTGCCGCAATGCCCGTGCCCAATCAAACCGACGTTCCGTATATCAGTGCTTGTATAGACTTTCACGAACTTGGCTCCTCGGGGCTCAATATGAAGCGTGCTTCAGCCAAACCAAAACGGGATAGTAACACAACTGTGGCTATGGTGGATTTGGCGGGAGTCGAGGGTTGCCTCGGTTGAGGGCCGGGACGTGCCGGGACGGCATCTCACCCGGCGCAGTCGCCCCCGGCGCGGCCGCTCCTTCGCTTGGCCGTTTCCCCGCAATCAACGCCGCCGGGAAGAATCCTGCGGAAGATGCTTGAAAAGATACGCCGCTCGCTGTTACTATTAACAGGCGCGGTTCCGCGCACTGCATGCGCCTCTAAGCAACACTCCCACGACATCCGGAACAGCACCATACGTGTCTCTATCAGCACGTGTGTCCATCGGCGGTTGAAGTCCGCGCAACATCGCGCATCCACTGCCTTCACAAAGTTCCGGTCACCTTTTCTTCTCTTGCAAAAGGGGGATTGTGTCTATGCTTTCATTCCAACACGTATCGTTTGGCCATACGCTTGGCTCG
>JAEUQE010000646.1 GCA_016789785.1 Bryobacterales bacterium | reverse complement strand
TGGGTGGCGTGTGTTCTGACGCTGGCGATGCCGGCTTACAGTCAATTGCAGACCGGGGCGATCTCGGGCACGATATCCGATCCTCAAGATGCCGTGGTGGGTGGCGCCACGATTGAAGTGCGCAACACGGGCACGAACGCGGTGTTCCGCACGCAGTCGAACGAAAGCGGCTTCTACACCGCGCCGGGTTTGCCGGTGGGCGAATACGAGGTGGTCGCCCAGATGCAGGGCTTCAAGCGGACGGTTCGCACGGGGATCACGCTGCAGGTGAATCAGAACGCCCAAATCAACATCCGCCTGGAAGTGGGCCAGCTTGCGGAGTCCGTGGAAGTGTCGGGCGAAGCGCCGCTGGTCGATACGGGAAGCGCCACCATTGGCGCGGTGATTGAGAATCGCCGGGTGCGCGATCTGCCGCTGAACGGACGCAACGCACTCGCGCTGACGCTGCTGAATCCCGGTGTGATCTCGAATGCCGGGCCGACGAACTCGGGCTTTGGAGATCGCGGGATTCAGATTTCTTCGCTCTCGATCAACGGGTCGCCGAACTCGATGAACAATCAGACTCTGGATGGCAATAACAATGTGCTGAGCTATGTGGGCGAGGTCGGCGTACCGCCCGCGGTGGACGCCGTGGAAGAGTTCAAGGTGCAGAGTGGCGCCATGTCGGCGGAGTTCGGCTTCACGGCTGGCGGCACGATCAATCTGGTGACGAAGTCCGGCACGAATGATCTGCACGGCACGGTCTACGAATTCCTTCGTAACGACAAGCTCGACGCGCGCAACACGTTTGCGCCGCGGCGTCTGCCTCTGCGATACAACCAGTTTGGCGTTTCGGCGGGCGGGGCTGCGATCAAGAACCGCACATTCGGATTCTTCAACTGGGAGGAGTACCGGCTGCGGGTCGCGACGCCTCGCATCGCCTCGGTCCCGATTGAAGAGTTCCGCGCCGGCAACTTTGCGCGTCTGGCCAATGCGAATGGCACGCCGGTCCCGATCTTCGATCCCATCACCACGCGCACCAACCCTGCCGGACAGGGCCAGATCCGCGATCTGTTCCCCGGCAACGTTGTCCCCGCCAGCCGCTTCGACCCGGTGACGCGGAAGATCCTCGATTTCTGGCCGGCTCCAAACCGCACTCCGATCAATGCTTTCACGTTCTCGCAGAATTTCGAGGATCAGGCCAAGAATACGACCAACTGGACGCAGTACAACTGGCGCGTGGATCATCGGCTGAACGATAAGAACTCAATGTTCTTCCGATATACGCAGGCCCGGCACTATACCCTGGGCAACACGATCTTCACGGATCCGACGGTGGGCCAGGCGCGCGAGGACCAGCAGACGAATCGCAATATCATGTTCTCCGACACGCACATGTTCTCGCCGACGCTCATTAACAACCTGCGTGTTGGAGTGATGCGGCAGATCTTCATCTTCCAGGCTGTGAACGCCGGCAAGGAATGGCCGCGCAAGCTGGGACTGCCGGAGATCGTGCCCAACGACCAGTTTCCGCAACTCGA
>JAEUQE010000645.1 GCA_016789785.1 Bryobacterales bacterium | reverse complement strand
GATGGCAAGCTGATTCCGGACGAGTCGCGCGATTCGCTCAGTGTTCAGCGCTTCATTGCCGCCTGCAAGAAACACGACGTCCCCACAACGAAGCCCCGGCGCGCGACGGGCACGCTCGCGAGTTCGTACAACCTGCTTCTGCCCGCGGCACTCGAATCAGGCAATCTCACCTTGACTCCGAACGCCGTGGTTCGCGAAGTCACCGTCGACCCGAAGACCAGCCTTGCTAACGGCGCGGTATTCATCGACCGCAGATCGAAGCGCGAGTACCAGGTGTCGGCGAAGATCGTGATTGTCTCTGCCTCCACACTGGAAAGCACCCGCATCCTGCTCAACTCAAGATCACCGCGATTTCCGAATGGACTCGCCAATTCGGGCGGCGTGCTCGGGCAATATCTCTTCGATCAGTTCTACGTGAAGAACACGGTGGTCGCGGTGGTGCCGGAGGCGCGCGGCGGCAAGGGCGGGCGCACGCTGATGGGCGGTGGAGGCTATGTGCCGCGCTTCCGCAATCTCAAAGGCAAAGAGAAGAACTACATTCGCGGTTGGGCATGGGATTTCGGAAGTGGGTTCACTCCACAAGCGAAGTATCTGCCGCTCTACGGTGAGCAGTTGCAGAAGGAACTCGCCGATCTTGCCGGATCTGGATTTGGCCTCACAACCATGGGCGAAGCTCTCGCCCGCAAAGAGAATCACGTTCGCATCCATCCCACCCTGAAGGACGAGTGGGGAATCCCATGTCTGGATATCAGCCAGAAGTACGGCGACAATGAGTTCAACATGGCGAAGGACGCAATGGAGACCGCCGCCATGCTCTGCAAGGAGGCAGGCTTTCAAGTGATCGCGCAGCATTCGCAGATGGTGCCTCCTGGCGAGAGCATTCATGAGTTGGGCACATGCCGCATGGGCGCCAACGCGAAAACCAGTGTGTTGAACTCCTGGAATCAGGCGCATGATGTGAAGAACCTCTTTGTGGTGGACGGGAGCAGTTTCGTGTCGGCGGGCGTGCAGAATCCGACGCTCACCATCCTCGCGCTGACCATGCGCGCCAGTGAGTACATTCTCGATCAAAAGAAGAAGGGGTTGCTTTGAAGCTATTGGTGCTTGCGTTGTTCCTGATGCAACATACCGAAACCGAGGTGACGCCGAAGCCGCCTCCACAACCGCTGCCTTACAGTCACAAGAAGCATGTGGGAATGGGCTTGCAGTGCAAGAACTGTCACACCAATCCCGATCCCGGCGAAGTGATGGGCATTCCTGAAACCAAGGTCTGCATGGGCTGCCACGCTGCGGTGAAGACCGAGTCTCCACATATCGGGAAGCTCGCGAGTTTCCATAAGCAGCAGAAGCCGCTGCCATGGGCACGCATCTACTCGATTCCTGGCTATGTGTTTTTCTCGCACCGCGCCCATTCGGAAGCAGGTGCGAAGTGTGAGAACTGTCACGGGCAAGTGGCGCAGCGCGACGCCCTCTATCGCGAAGGCAACATCACGATGGGTGCGTGCATGAAGTGCCACGAACAGATGAAAGCGAGCAA
>JAEUQE010000644.1 GCA_016789785.1 Bryobacterales bacterium | reverse complement strand
CTGCTGACGTCCGCCGCCGGCCAGTATCCGAGGCTGGCCAAGAAAGCTTCGGCGATGGGTGACTTGCGCGGATTGGTGCATGACCTGTCCGGCAAGATCCTGCCCGATGGAAGCGTGGCCGATGATGCAAGCGTCGCGCTCAATCGAATCCGGCGCGGGATCGAACGGCAGAAGAAGTCGATTCAGGATTCCCTGGAGAGGTTCCTTCGCGCGCATCGCGCCGATGGTGTGCTGCAGGAAGACTTTGTGACCTTGCGCAACGAGCGCTTCGTCGTGCCGGTGGTGGCGGGCCAACAAGGCCGCGTGAATGGCGTGATCCATGGATCGAGCGGCAGCGGCCACACGCTGTTCGTCGAGCCGCTCGACACCATTGACCTGAACAACGAACTCGTGCGGCTCGGCGAAGAAGAACTGCGCGAGGTTCACCGCATTCTGCGCGAACTCACTGCGCGCCTGCGGGAGCGCGCCAACGAAGTGACCGCGGCGATCTGGGTGATGGGCGAACTGGATCTGCTGTTTGCCAAGGCCAACTTCGCGGTGGACTTCGATTGCGTCGTGCCGCGCTTCGCCCCCGAAGATGCTCCAGTGCTGCGCCTTGAGGGTGCCCGGCATCCCCTTCTGCAAGACGTGCTGCGGAAACAGCGCAAGCCGATTGTGCCCATCAGCTTCACGTTGGAGGCGACCCGCCGGACATTGCTGCTAAGCGGTCCCAACACCGGCGGTAAGACCGTGACGCTCAAGACAACGGGCCTCCTGGCATTGATGGCGCAAACGGGTATTCCCGTGCCGGCCCGCGACGCCGAGTTCCCGGTGTTTGACCAGGTGCTCGCGGACCTTGGCGACAATCAGTCGATCACGGAAAGCCTGTCAAGCTTCTCGGCGCACATCCGCAGGATCCGCGAAATGCTGACCATCGTCACGCCGGACTCGCTGGTCCTGCTGGACGAGTTGGGGCGTGCAACAGACCCGGAAGAAGGCGGCGCTCTCGGCGTGGCCATTGTCGAACATTTCCGGTCGTGGCGGGCGTTCACGCTGGCATCGACACACTTGCTCGCGCTCAAGGTCTATGGCGCAAGCCGCGACGGAGTAACCAACGGGTCCATGGGTTTTGACCGCGATACTCTGGAACCGACTTACGTGCTTCGTGTCGGAGCGCCGGGCGACTCGGCGGGCCTCGACATCGCGAGCAGGCTGGGAATGCCGAGCGACCTGATCGACCGTGCGCGAGCGGCAATGACAACGCGCGAGCGCGACCTCGCCGACTTCCTTTCCAAGCTGCAAACGCGCACCGAAGAACTCACGGCCGAGAAGAAGGCACTGGAGGACCAGCGGCTGGCGCTGGCGGCTCGCGAGAAGCAGATCGCCGAGGAGTGGGCTCGCAAGGAAAGCGCGAAGCTGCGTGAGATGGAGCAGCGTGTGGAAGCGATGCTCTCGCGGTTTGCCGAACATTCGCAGGAAACGATTGAGAGCATCCAGCACACCACGGCGCAGCGCAAGGCAGTGGAGGCCGCGGAGCGCAAAGTCGCGAAGACCATGCGCGAACTGCG
>JAEUQE010000643.1 GCA_016789785.1 Bryobacterales bacterium | reverse complement strand
CTGCTGACGTCCGCCGCCGGCCAGTATCCGAGGCTGGCCAAGAAAGCTTCGGCGATGGGTGACTTGCGCGGATTGGTCCATGACCTGTCCGGCAAGATCCTGCCCGATGGAAGCGTGGCCGATGATGCGAGCGTCGCGCTCAATCGAATCCGGCGCGGGATCGAACGGCAGAAGAAAGCGATTCAGGATTCCCTGGAGCGTTTCCTTCGCGCGCATCGCGCCGATGGTGTGCTGCAGGAAGACTTTGTGACCCTGCGCAACGAGCGCTTCGTCGTGCCGGTGGTGGCTGGCCAGCAAGGCCGCGTGAATGGCGTGATCCATGGATCGAGCGGCAGCGGCCACACGCTGTTCGTCGAGCCACTCGACACCATCGACCTGAACAACGAACTCGTGCGGCTCGGCGAAGAAGAACTGCGCGAGGTTCACCGCATCCTGCGCGAACTTACTGCGCGCTTGCGAGAGCGTGCCAACGAAGTGACCGCGGCGATCTGGGTGATGGGCGAACTGGATCTGCTGTTTGCCAAGGCCAACTTCGCGGTGGACTTCGATTGCGTGGTGCCGCGCTTCGCCCCCGAAGATGCGCCAGTGCTGCGCCTTGAGGGTGCACGGCATCCCCTGCTGCAAGACGTGCTGCGGAAACAGCGCAAGCCGATTGTGCCCATCAGCTTCACCTTGGAGGCGACCCGCCGGACATTGCTGCTAAGCGGTCCCAACACCGGCGGTAAGACCGTGACGCTGAAGACCACGGGTCTCCTGGCATTGATGGCACAAACGGGTATTCCCGTGCCGGCGCGCGACGCGGAGTTTCCGGTGTTTGACCAGGTGCTCGCGGACCTTGGCGACAATCAGTCGATCACCGAGAGCCTGTCGAGCTTTTCCGCGCACATCCGCCGCATTCGCGAAATGCTGACCATCGTCACGCCGGACTCTCTGGTCCTGCTGGACGAGTTGGGGCGCGCGACAGACCCGGAAGAAGGCGGCGCTCTCGGCGTGGCCATTGTCGAACATTTCCGGTCGTGGCGGGCGTTCACGCTGGCATCGACGCACTTACTCGCGCTCAAGGTCTATGGCGCAAGCCGCGACGGAGTAACCAACGGGTCCATGGGCTTTGACCGCGATACTCTGGAACCGACCTACGTGCTTCGTGTCGGAGCGCCGGGCGACTCAGCGGGCCTCGACATCGCGAGCAGGCTGGGAATGCCGAGCGACCTGATCGACCGTGCGCGCGCGGCAATGACAACCCGCGAGCGCGACCTCGCCGACTTCCTTTCCAAGCTGCAAACGCGCACCGAAGAACTCACGGCCGAGAAGAAGGCATTGGAGGACCAGCGGCTGGCGCTGGCGGCTCGCGAGAAGCAGATCGCCGAGGAGTGGGCTCGCAAGGAAAACGCGAAGCTGCGTGAAATGGAGCAGCGTGTGGAAGCGATGCTCTCGCGGTTTGCAGAACATTCGCAGGAAACGATTGAGAGTATCCAGCACACCACGGCGCAGCGCAAGGCAGTGGAGGCCGCGGAGCGCAAAGTCGCGAAGACCATGCGCGAACTGCG
>JAEUQE010000642.1 GCA_016789785.1 Bryobacterales bacterium | reverse complement strand
TGAACATCGCCGTGCTCTCGTTCACCTCATCGAACATGGCGATCTTCAACATCCGCGCCCCGGCCGCCTTCGCGTTGTACGCCTGCCGCCATAGGAACTCGCCCCGGTTCCGCGGAATCTGGTTCTTCGGCGCGGTGCGGTTCAGGTTGTACCACGAAAAGCCAGGGAACACCACGGGCATGTAGATCTGACCTCGCTCAGCCGTCGCGGCCAGATCCGGCTCCAGCCGCTCGGTTCGCCATCGCTCCACGGCCGCCATCGTGCTGTACCGGCCCACAGTCCAGGGCTCGATCCCGTCCATCGACTGGTAGACCGCCCTCCAACGAGGGTCAGTTGCAGCGTCGTTGGATAGGGTGCGCCAGTAAGCTGGCGTACCGCCGATGTAAGTCACCCGCGCCGTCTCGCGAAACCACTCGATCAGCCGCAGCGCCGCCTCGGGGTCATTCGGCGGGTGCCTGGCGTCGTTCAGTCCGATGCCCCACACTCCAAGCACGGGCTTGCCGTCGTGCTGTAAGTAGCCGGGGTGTGAAGTTACTCCAACTGTCTCCACCAGATACTGCCAGTCGGCCTGCAGCGTCGCCTGCACGGTGGCCGCATTGGCCCCGCTGATGTCGTATTCGATCGCAAAGACACGCCCGTACCGCCGGGCCGCTGCCATCACATTCCGCAAGACAACGTCACCGCCCGACCGGCTCCCGGGAATGTCCGTTACGAATCGCTGCACCAGCACGCCGTCCAGCCCGTACTGCCGCATCCATTGGAAATGCCGGTCCACCGTTTTGCTGTTGCCGGAACTGAACAAGTGCGCCTGACTTGCGCCGATCGTCATGCCTGGTACCGCGCACGTTTCTCCCGGCTCGAACTCGCGCAGGTCAGGGTACATGTCGATGCGAATACTGTCGGCTGTGGGCGCTCCGCTCGACCAGTGGCTCCAGTTGGTCCCCATTGCGCCGCCGCCAGGACAGCGGAACCAACCCTGGTAGCCGAGCAGAACCTTACCCTCCAGTGTCGAAGGGTCCGGATTCTGCGCACACGCGCCCGCCACTGCGACGAACACAACGAGGAGAGGTCGCACAATCATGCTACCTGCGTGCGGGCTTCTTCCAGGGCGGACCCGGCTTCTCTGGCAGCTTGCGCTCAGGCGGAATCTCGCCATGGAACATTCGCGTGATCTCGCCAGCAATCCGCAGATACCAATCGCTCGGCAGATCCGCGCCGTCGGCGTCCAGAGTCAGCCAGTAGCCTTGATCCGGCGCATCCTGCCGCCGGGCCGCCGTCTTATAGATCGCGGTGCTCTCGTTGACTTCATCAAACATCGCGATCTTCAGCACCGTAGCTCCCGCGACCTTCGCGTTGTACGCCTGGCGCCAAAGGAACTCGCCCCGCAGCCGCGGAATCCGGTTCCCCTCGGTGTCCCGTTTCAGGTTGTGCCACGAAAAGCCAGGGAACACCACAGGCATGTAGATCTGCTTCTTCTTCGCCGCAAGCGCCACATCCGGAACCATCATGTCGTCCTTCCACTTGTCTACGCCCGCAAGATCCCGGTAGCGGCCGACCACCCATGGCTGGA
>JAEUQE010000641.1 GCA_016789785.1 Bryobacterales bacterium | reverse complement strand
CAAACGCTGTTGCGTGAGGGCCCTGACCGGAAAGAACTCGATCGCTTCGAAGCGGAGATGCTGAAGAAGTATGTGGCGGCGCGCAAGAAGAACGCCGAGGGCAAGGATCTGACGCGTGAGGATCTGCGGCTGGAGATGCGGCGCAACGACAAGTCGTTTTTCGTGCGAGCCGTGCGCGACCGTTACGCCGATCTGCGCGAAGATGCCGATCGTACGCAGGATGCCGAAGAGAAGAAGCTGCTTGACGAATACGAACGCGAGCTTCTGCCGCGGTTGAAGCAGGCTTATGCGGGCAGCGGCGCGGATCCAGCGGCACGCTTCGACGTGTTGACCGCGGACGACATGCGAGGCGAGATTGGGCGTACAAGTTCGAAGATCTTCTCCGCCAAAGAGCGTGATCATCACCAGGAATATTCAGAACGCCTGGAGACGTTGCGGCGCCGCGTGGGCCGCTGGCAACCGAATGCGCTGACGGTGAAGAACGTTTCAGGTCCGCCGAACGGTCCGATGATTGCGCCTACGCGGCTGCTCATCCGCGGCGACTACCGCCAGCCCGGCGATCCCGTGGAGCCAGGCTTTCTGAGTGCGATCGCGGGTCACAGCAACGCCGCCGAGTTAGAGAGTGACCGCTATCGCCAGTTTCCGACTCGCGGCTGGCGATTCACGCTGGCGCGCTGGATTGCCAGCGCGGAAAACCCGCTGACGGCGCGTGTGATGGTGAATCGCATCTGGCAGCACCACTTTGGCACCGGCATTGTCGCGACGCCGAGCGACTTTGGAGCGAACGGCGAGCGGCCGACGCATCCCGAATTGCTCGATTGGATGGCGCATCGCTTTGTGGAGGAGAAATGGAGCATCAAGGCGATGCACCGTTTGATGATGACGTCCGGGGCGTACCGCCAGTCATCCGAGAACACCGCTGCGAACGGCAACGGGAAGGACTCCGATAACAAGCTGCTTTGGCGATTCCCGCGGCGGCGTCTGCAGGCCGAAGAGATCCGCGACAGTATTCTGATGATCAGCGGACGCTTGAACCCGGAGCGTGGCGGGCCGAGCGTGTTTCCGCCGCTCCCGGAGGATCTGGCCGACTTCGCGCGCTATGGCCGCGGTGGTGCGCTGATGTGGGAGACGAACGAGAAGGAAGAGGATGCGCGGCGGCGTTCGGTCTACACCTTCCAGCGTCGGTCCATGCCATTGCCGATGATGGCGGCGTTCGATGCTCCGGTGTTTAGCGAGTCGTGCGAGCGGCGCAGTTCCACCACCACTCCGCTACAGGCACTCTCGATGCTGAACGGCAATCTGATTCAGGAGGAAGCATCGCAACTTGCGCGCCGCATCAGCGCGGCCGCAGGGTCTGACCGCGATGCGCAGATTGCCAGGGCGTTCGAGCATGTGTTGAATCGCAAACCATCGCCCGCGGAGATGGCAAAGTTCCGCGCATTCGGGGGCGGGCTCGATGCGGTGTGCCGCATTCTTTTGAACTCGAACGAATTTTTGTATCTCGACTGATGAGGCAACTGAGATGATCCGTGATCCACGATTGACTTCCCGAAGGGACATGCTGCTGAACT
>JAEUQE010000640.1 GCA_016789785.1 Bryobacterales bacterium | reverse complement strand
AGTTCAGCAGCATGTCCCTTCGGGAAGTCAATCGTGGATCACGGATCATCTCAGTTGCCTCATCAGTCGAGATACAAGAATTCGTTCGAGTTCAAAAGAACGCGGCACACGGCATCGAGCCCGCCCCCGAAAGCGCGGAACTTCTCCAACTCCGCGGGCGATGGTTTGCGATTCAACACATGCTCGAACGCCCTGGCAATCTGCGCATCGCGATCAGACCCGGCGGCCGCGGTGATGCGGCGCACAAGATGCGATGCTTCTTCCTGAATCAGATTGCCGTTCATCATCGAGAGTGCCTGCAACGGAGTGGTCGTCGAACTCCGGCGCTCGCACGACTCGCTAAACACCGGCGCATCGAACGCAGCCATCATCGGCAATGGCATGGACCGCCGTTGGAACGTGTAGACCGAACGCCGGCGCGCATCTTCTTCTTTCTCGTTCGTCTCCCACATCAACGCACCGCCCCGGCCATAGCGCGCGAAGTCGGCCAGATCCTCCGGGAGCGGCGGAAACACGCTCGGCCCGCCACGTTCCGGGTTCAAGCGTCCGCTGATCATCAGAATACTGTCGCGGATCTCTTCGGCTGCGAGGCGCCGTCGCGGGAATCGCCATAGCAGCTTGTTATCGGGATCTTTCACGTTGCTGTTCGCGGCCACGTTCTCTGATGCCTGGCGGTACGCCGCCGAAGTCATCATGAGACGGTGCATCGCCTTGATGCTCCACTTTTCCTCCACGAAGCGATGCGCCATCCAATCGAGCAGTTCAGGATGCGTCGGCCGCTCGCCGTTCGCGCCAAAGTCACTCGGCGTCGCGACAATGCCGGCGCCAAAATGGTGCTGCCAGATGCGATTCACCATCACTCGCGCCGTCAGCGGGTTTTCCGCACTGGCAATCCACCGCGCCAAAGTGAATCGCCAGCCGCGAGTCGGAAACTGGCGATAGCGGTCACTCTCCAACTCGGCGGCGTTGCTGTGACCCACGATCGCACTCAGAAAGCCTGGCTCCACGGGATCGCCGGGCTGGCGGTAGTCGCCGCGGATCAGCAGTCTTGTCGGCGCAATCATCGGACCGTTGGGTGGACCCGGAACATTCTTCACCGTAAGCGCATTCGGTTGCCAGCGTCCCACCCGTCGCCGCAGCGTCTCTAGCCGCTCTGAATACTCTCTGTGATGATCGCGCTCTTCCGCGGAGAAGATCTTCGAACTCGTGCGCCCAATCTCGCCGCGCATGTCATCCGCTGTGAGGACATCGAATCGCGACAGCGGATCCGCGGCTTTGCTTTCGTAGGCCTGCTGCAACCGCGGCAGAAGCTCGCGTTCGTACTCGTCAAGCAGCTTCTTCCCTTCGGCGTCCTGCGTACGGTCGGCATCTTCGCGCAGATCGGCGTAACGGTCGCGCACGGCCCGCGCAAAAAACGACTTCTCGTTGCGCCGCATTTCCAGCCGCAGATCCTCACGCGTCAGATCCTTGCCCTCGGCGTTCTTCTTGCGCGCGGCCACATACTTCTTCAGCATCTCCGCTTCGAAGCGATCGAGTTCTTTCCGGTCAGGGCCCTCACGCAACAGCGTTTG
>JAEUQE010000063.1 GCA_016789785.1 Bryobacterales bacterium | reverse complement strand
CATCACGGGACCGAAGCGCTTCGACAAGGCCGCCCTGAACAGCGTCCTCGCCGATATAGATCTGAAAAGGCTCCACGGAGGATCAGCGCCGGTGTTGCTCCGCGAGCGTGTCGTACTCACGCTCTTCGGCTTCCAGATCGGCGTCGAGCTCAGCTTTGTTGGCGTAATAGTAAGCCAACGCGGCATGCACCTGCGCAAGCGACAGATGGCCGAAGTTGCTTACAATCTCTTCTGGGGTGTGGCCCCATGTTGTGCCACACGGCGATGCGGCGCACGGAGACGCCTGTCCCGGCGATGCACGGCCGCCCGCCGCGAATCTCGGGGTCTCGGGAGATCAGGCTGCCAATCTCGGTCACCACTGCCATCGCCTTTCAGTATAGCGCCCACGCGGTCGTGAGGCGTGGGATCGGCCTACTACACAACAGCCCAGGCCACGGTTCGCAAACGATTGCCGCCGCGGCTCCCGTACGGTTCGGCAGCGGCGCCGTTGAGCCCACGATCGCGAGGAACCACCTCCACTCGGCCGCCGGCGCGAACTCGGCGATACCCTCAGCGGCGATGGGACGCGTCGTCGAGCCGGTGTGCGCGTTCGTCCCCTCCCAAAGCGCGGCCGCGGTCATCACGATCCTGCTCTCGCCGCTGCTGCGCGGTCCAGCAAGGTGCTCCCTGTGCATGCATGCTAGGCTGAGATTGATCGAGAGTACACGTTGAATCGACGATATGACGCCATCATCGTAGGCGGCGGACACAATGGACTGGTCACTGCCGCTTACCTTGCGCGCGCGGGCCGCAAGGTGCTTGTTTTGGAACGCCGTGAGCTGGTGGGGGGGTGCGCGGTCACCGAGGAGATCTGGCCCGGCTACAAGGTCTCCACCGCTTCCTACCTGGTGAGCCTGCTTCAGGAGAAAGTGGTTCGCGACCTCGAACTGGAGCGCTTCGGCTATCAGGTGGACGCCAAGGATCCGGCATTTTTCTCACCGTTTCCCGATGGCCGCTACCTCTACATGTGGCAGGACCGCCGCAAGACGCTGGAAGAGATCGCCAAGTTTTCCAAGCGTGATGCCGAGCGCTACAGCGCTTATGAGGATCACCTGGAGAAACTCGCGATTATCGTTGAGTCGCTGTTGCTGGTCACGCCTCCCGAGTTTCCGCCGCAGAGCTTCGGCGACTACATCGACTACTTGAAGCTGCTCGGCAGATTCCGTGGCTTGAGCCGCGACGAGATGACGGGCCTGGTGAAGATCTTCACGCAGTCGGCTGTCGATCTGCTTGACGAGTGGTTCGAAAGCGAGGAATTGAAAGTCACACTTGCAACCGATGGCGTCATTGGTGCAAATGGCGGCCCCAAATCGCCCGGAACTGCGTATATACTATTACATCACTGCATGGGCGGTGTCGCGGGCAAGCGAGGCCTTTGGGGTTTTGTCCGCGGAGGTATGGGCGCAGTATCCGAAGCGATCGCAGCAAGTGCGCGCAGTCGAGGCGCCGAGATCCGTACCGGAGCCCGGGTGGACCGAGTCAAAGTTGTCAACGGCCGCGTGGCTGGTGTTGTGCTGGCGGGTGGTGAAGAGATCGATGCCGCCGTGGTGGCGAGCTGTCTTGATCCAAAGATCACGTTCTTAGAGCTGGTGGAGGAGAAACATCTGCCTAAGGACTTTGTGGCGCACATCCGGCGGTTCCGGATCGAAGGCACCTCATGCAAGATCAATCTTGCATTGAACGGATTGCCGGATTTCCGGATCCTGCCGGGTGTGCCAGGTCCACACCACAAGGCAACCATGCACATCTGTCCCAATCTCGATTACGTGGAGCACGCCTGGGATGACGCGAAGTATGGCCGTCCTTCGGAGAAACCGCTGCTCGAGATGACCGTGCCCACCATGTACGATCCGTCGCTGGCTCCTCCGGGCAAGCACATCATGGGCATCTTCCTTCAATACGCGCCGTACACCTTGCGCGGCGGCGCTACCTGGGATCAACTCCGCGAGCCATTTGGCGACCGCGTGATTGACATCATCAGTGAGTACGCGCCGAACATCAAGCAGATCATCGAACACCGTCAGGTGCTCACGCCCTACGACCTGGAGAAGCGCTTTCACATCACCGGCGGCAATATCTTCCACGGTGAGATGAGCCTGGATCAGATGTTTGTGATGCGGCCGATGGCCGGCTGGGCAAAGTACCGGACACCCGTCGCGGGCCTGTATTTATGCGGGTCGGGAGCACATCCGGGCGGCGGCGTGATGGGTGCGCCGGGTCACAACGCGGCTCGAGAAATGCTCAAGGACTGATCTTTACTCCATACCGGCCACCGATCGCGCACCTGGATCGCGGTCCACCAGCGTGATCGCGTCGCCAGCTTCCACGAAGCCTTCTTCGCGCACTGCGAGATAGAAGCCGGTGCGCCGCGATTCGCGGAACTTCGCCACGATGCCCGTGCGTCCGAACTTCACACCGAGCTTGATGCATGGCGTGCGCGGCTCCGTCACCTTCAGCAGCGCAGTGCCCACACGGTAGACATCGCCCTCGCGCACGGCGTCTTCCATCCAGCCCGCTGTGGCGAGATTCTCGCCGAATCCTCCGTGGCCGAACGCCACATCCGGATAGACACCGCGCCAGAACGAATAGTGCTCCGAAGGATACGCGTAGACGGCTCTGCGCGGACCGCCGTGATAGCGCGGATCGGCCTGATGATCGCCCGCAAGCCCCAGTCTGCCGATGTGCACGCGTCCTTCAACGGGCCGCTTGAAGATGCCCGTGCGCATCTGCCGCCCGCGATACGGAACGCGTTCGATCAGGCCCACGCATACGGCGAGAACTCGAGTTTCCATGGAACCGAAGATAGCAGCGCGATGCTACCGACAAAATTATTTTTCTTGACATTCATAATGAGACGGATAGAATAGTCGAAGATCCCAATGGCCGCGGCCCTCCAGCTCATCGCAAACCCAGAAACCGCGGGCGTTCTCCTGCATCCGGTTCGCATGCGGATGCTCGAACTGCTTGCGGATCCCGATTCGGCTTCCGGTCTCGCACGCAAGCTCGAGTTGCCGAGACAGAAGGCGAACTATCATCTGCGCGAGTTGGAACGCGAGGGTCTGGTCGAGTTTGTCGAGGAGCGCCGCAAGGGAAACTGCGTCGAACGCGTGGTGCGCGCACGTGCCCGGCACTATCTGGTGACTCCGCAGGTGCTCGGCGCACTGGCCCCGGATGGCAATCCCGATACCGGGCAGGACCGGCTGTCGGCGGCCTATCTGATCGCCGCGGCGGCGCGCGCCATTCGCGACGTTGCCGATCTTTCGGGCCGCGCGGCACGGTCGGGCAAACGCGTGGCGACCCTCAGCCTCGAAACGGAGGTGCGCTTTCGCACGGCGGAAGAACGCTCGGAGTTCGCACAGGACCTGGCGGCCGCTGTTGCCCGGCTTGCCTCGAAATATCGATGCGCGCCAGGGGAAGGTCGCGGATATCGCGTCTTCACCGGCGTGTATCCGGCAACGAAAACGGCGGCTGCGGCTGCCGGTAGTGCGGGCGAGGCAGTGGGTGCACCCGCGGACAATCTGATCATGAACGGCTAGTGAAGGAGACAGGATGGCAAACGAAGACAAGGCAGGCGAGCGCTCCTATGAGGTGAGCATCGAGATCGACGCACCCGCCGATCGCGTGTGGAAGTCGGTAAGCGTGGCGGAGGAAATCACGAAGTGGTTTGCCCCGGAAGTAAAGGTCGTCCCGGGCGCCGGCGGCAGTATCACCGCCTCGTGGGGACCCGGCATGGAGGGCACCACCCAAATCGAGATCTGGGACGAACCGCGTCACCTGCGCTGTGGCGAAGACCGCGATCAGTCCTACTGCGGCGGCAAGGATGATCAGGTCCGCCATCTCGCCACTGACTACCTGATCGAGGACGCCGGAAACGGCAAGACGCTGCTCCGGATTGTCCAGTCAGGCTTTGGTCCCGGCGCGGTTTGGGACAACGACATCGAGAGCACGCAGCGCGGATGGACCACGTTCCTCCGGATCCTTAAGCACAACGTCGAACATCACTGGGGGGAGCCGGCTGTCAATATATCGGTCAACGTGTATTCGGCGCATGCGCCCGAACCGGCCTGGGATCTGCTCTGGAAGGGCCTCACGGGAAATGTAGGCCGCCTGCCAGCCGAACGTGGCTCCGCTTACTCAGTCGAAACCCCTGGTGGGCTCGAAATGCGGGGCATCACGGACCTCTTCGGCGGCCGGCACTTCAGTGGAACGATTGAGAATTGGAACAACGCCCTCTGTGGTTTGTTGATGGAAACCCACAAATTAGGGTCGGCCACCTACCTGATGCTCACCCTCTATAGCATGCCTGCGGAGCGCGTGGAGCAAATCCAGAAGGTTTGTTTTGAAGAGCTTAGCAGGATTCTCGGCGGGGTGCCGAGACCCTAGGGTACCAATCGTACTACATGCGGCCTCAGTAATTCCCCCGAAGAGCATCTAAAGCAAGGCACCCCTCAGTCCGATAGGAAGAGTGGTGCCTACGCACGAGAAATCGCCGGTTCTGGCCGACGCCGCAGACGTCCTGAGCGACCAGCTTCGTACGCATTTGCGCCGCATGGCCGCTTTGCTCCACCCGCACGCCAACCGGATCGAGCGCCAGTTCCAGCGTAGTTTGAAGCAATTGCAACTGAACGTGCTCGAACGGGGAGCCCTGGCCGCGATCACACCGGGCGCCGTCGCGCGGATTCTCGCCGATGGGCATGCTCCCGCCAGTTTCTTTGAACAGGTGGAGTATCACGGGCGGCGGCTGGCCAAGCTCAACCTTCCGCCAAGCCAGATCATCGCGGCGCTGGCCGAGTATGACCGTCTGCTGATTCCCGTACTCGAGGAACTGCCCCCCGAGGAGAAAGCCAATTTTCAGTGGGTCAGGGAGCAACTTCAGTTCTGCGTCATCCTCACGCTCAACAACGCCTACTACCAGGTGCGTGAATCGGAGACCCAGGCTTTTTATGACCTCTTCCGGGTCGAGTTGGAGTCTCGCAATCTCGACGAGTTGCTCCAGCGCTTTCTGGCGACACTGGCCCAGTTCTGCCGTGCGGATGCAGCCCATCTTTTCTGGCTCGATGAGGGTGTGTGGCGGCATAAGGCCGCCGTCGCGTCGCAAGCCAGACGGACTCCAGTACTGGATGGCCTGACCTCGGACGGCCGTGTTGTCAGGCGCTTGCTGAAAGGCCACTGTTGGAGTTGGACCGCGGGCGGAGCCCCGGATGATCTGGTCCTTGACCGGGCATGGATCCGACGTTTCGAGTCCTGTTGGTCGGTACCCCTGGTGGACGGCAAGAAGCTTGCAGGAGTGGTCCAATTCGGTTTCCGGAAAACGTACGAGTGGCTTCCCCGCGAACAGGAACTGCTCGCCGCGGCCGCTGAACGTTGCGTGGTGGCGGCCCAGAAGGCACGCCTGCTCGAAGACCTCGCCGAGCGTGAGGAGCAGGTACGTACACTCGCCGAACACATGATGCACGTCGAGGAGGCGGAGCGGCGCAGAATCAGCCGTGAACTCCACGATGAGGCCGGGCAGTCGTTGCTGTGCGTGCGGCTCAATCTCGAAATGATCGAGCAGACGCTTCCGGAGAGCGATCCCCGGAACAAGCTCGCGGAAGTCCGCGAGATGACCGAGCGCACGATCCTCGAGATCCGCCGCCTGATTGCGGCCTTAAGCCCCGCGGTGCTCGACCAGTTGGGGCTCGGCGCCGCGCTGCGCCAGTTGGTGACACGTTTCCGCCAGGTGCACTCGGCCAAAGTCCGCCTGCAACTTTCGAGAATTCAGAATCTTCCCAAGAAGCTCGAGATCATTGTCTACCGGCTTGTTCAGGAGTGCTTTAACAACATTGCCAAGCATTCCTCAGCGAAGCATGTAAACATTTCTGCGGCAACCGCCGATGGAAAGCTCAGGTTGTATGTGGAGGACGATGGAGTTGGATTCCACGTAGAAGAGGCGCTTGAAAAGCGTAACTCGTTCGGGTTGTCTGGCATTCGGGAGCGTGTGGCGTTGCTTGGGGGTACGTTCCGGATCGAGAGTTGGCCGCGCACCGCGGCACAGGTTTCTGCTGGGGGAGGGGGTCGCGTGACCAACGGAAAGAAAAACGGCGCGGCTATCCACTCTGACGGAACAGAAGGCCAGATGGACCAATCCGAAGGCCGGACAGAGGACAAGGCGGAAGGCCGGACAGAAATCGGCAGCGGCTCCATACGCGGTCCACTTACTCCGAACGTCGAAAGTGTTCGCCCGGAGTGGGTTGGCCCCGAGTGGGTGAGTCAGTTTCCTCTTCCAGCCCGGTTGCCCCGCCAGGGACATCCCAATGGGGCCCGGGATTCGGGTAGTAAGTGGCGGCATGAAGATGGGGATGTGAATAGCAGGCTTGGGAGTATTCGAAGAGATGAAGGTCGCAGGAACCAAAGGATTGGTCAGCTTGTGGAGAGGCATCCGGATGCTGGCCTTGAGAAAGAAATCCAGTCTGAAGAACTGGCTCTGGTAGGTGAGCCGGTGCGGAATCCCCCACGCAGCAGATCCGCATCCGGTGAGAGCGACAGTCCAGCCGTCAGGCAAGTGCGAGGGAGTCATGCGCCAGCAGGCATCGCCGGGCTGCGCAGGCAAGTCACAAAAGGGGGCGCGATGCCCGTCGGCACTCGCATCTCCATCGAGTTGCCGATTCCACGCGGAGCAGTCAGAAGGTAGTTCAAAAGATTAACGTCGGACGAATCGTATGGCAAAAATTCGAATCATGCTCGCGGACGATCACACACTCTTCCGCCAAGGAATCCGGACCCTCATCGCGGCCGAACCTGACATGGAAGTGATTGGTGAAGCCTCAAACGGTGGCGATGCGGTAGACAAGGCCGCCGAAGTGCGGCCGGATGTCGTGCTGATGGATATCGGCATGCCCGGGCTGAGCAGCTTTGAGGCAACCCGCCAGATCAAGAAAAACCGCCCCGAGACCAAGGTCTTGTTCCTCACGATGTACGACGACGAGGACTACCTCGTGGAAGGCATGGAGGTCGGGGCCAGCGGCTATGTGCTCAAGGACTCTCCCTCTGCTCAACTGGTGGCGGCGGTGCGCGATATCGCGCGCGGCGGCAGCTACCTGAGTCCTCGAATGCTCTCCCAACTCGTCGACGACTTCCGCTCCAGAATCAAGTCGGCCAATCGCCTTCCGCGTTTCGCCACCTTGACCACTCGCGAGCGCGAAGTGCTCAAAATGCTCGCCGAAGGTAACTCGGTCAAGGAAATCGCCTGCGATCTGAATCTCAGCGTGAAGACCGTCGAGGCTCATAAGTTCAACCTCATGCGCAAGCTCGACATTCACAATAAAGCACAACTGGTCCAATACGCGATCCAGAAGAAGATCATCAAGATTCCAAACATGGTCTGATGCCGGCTACCTGCCGTTCGCTGGGACCGTGCCACCGCCAGCCGGGCCGCCGGGAGCCCCTTCCGGGTGTGCTCCTGCTTCCGCGGGGGCGCCTCCGTCCGGATGTGAGCCGTAGCGGGTCGCGGCGCCTTCGAAATACCGGGAATGCTCGACAAATCCGAGTTCCCGGTAAACCCGCTGAGCAGCCTCGTTGGCCTCGTAAACGTTCAGTCCGATGCGGCGGATTCCCATCCGCAACAGCTCCTTGACAACCCCTGTCGTGACTTGCGCGCCAAGGCCGCGGCGCCTGTAGCTCCGATGGGTGTAGATATTCCCAATGGCCGCCACACCCGCAGTCCTGCCGATCAGATGCGTCCCCGCCACTGCCACCAGCCTTCCGTCCCTGCGGCAGCCCACGAACACGCCTTCTTCGAGCATGGAAGGATAGAAAAAATCCGGAGACTCGCCGGTGCCGAGGCCATCCTGATACAACTGCTCCACTTCCGCCAAGTCCGCCGCGGTCAGCCTCTCGCATTCCTCCACACACACCGGGCGGAACGCGCCTTCTTCCAAACGCATGCGGATAGCCGGCCGGATCGGCTCCACGGCGTGCGTTTCCCGAATCCGATCCAATACCGTCTCCCGCACTTGCAGATACATGCGGTCCGGAACCGCCCGCGCCAATCCGTCAGGCTCGCCAAGCACAAACAGAATCGGAACTTCGAACTGCTCATACAGCAAAGCAATGCTGCGCCCCTCGATCATCCATCGCGCATGCGGAAACCGCTCCGCGTCCAGATCACCCAGCGCATAGAGCGCCCAATAGGGGTCCTGCTCCAGCAAGTCCCGCACCTCTCCCACGGCACGGGTCTGAAAACTGGATCGAGAGATCATTGGCGCGGAATCGAGTGCAGAAATGTCAGAACTCCTTCGGTGAGGTCCTTCTCCGCCCGCTCCGTCACCACGGCGGTTCGCGGCTCGTAGCCGCCCTCCCCATAGGCCGCGGCGGTCGGCAAGTAGCCAAGCCACCCGTTTGCGTACCCAAAGAAGAACGTGAACCGGAACGGAGACTCCTGCCGGACCCGCATTGCGACCTCGCAAAACAACTCCACGGGCGCGGCCCAGATCGCTGCATCCTGTACGCGCAGGAACCGCACGGGAATCCGCACGAGCGGCCCACCCGCGCTGTCCTTTGACGCGTACATGGGCAGTTCCGCGGGCCAGCCCAGATCCGGCTTCCGCGGCGTCTCAATCCACTTCTCCCCAAGCCACAAAACAGAATCGGCTCCTTTGGGCAACGCGCGGGCGGCCTCCAGGATCCGCTCTCCCAGCAGCACACGAAACTCACCCAAATGCGCGCTGCGGACGTCGTTCTGCACCGAGTAGATCGGGGCCAGGTTGCCGGCCGCTCCGTTGACGAAAAGCATCGGTGCGCCGATCGCGGATTCGACATGCGCGGCGACAATCCCAGGCGCATCGCCACTCACCTCCAGAAAGCGCCCGCCCAACGCCGTGGCGTGCATGGCATAGTTGGCGATCAGCGCGATCGTCTCCCCGTTGGGACGTTCCAGGCGCATCAGGCCGATCTGCCGGTCGGCGGGACCATCCGGGTTCAGCCCAAGACTGATCGTGCCATCCAAATCCCGTGCACGCCGGTTGATATTGGCCCGCGAAAACCCCGTGCCGGTCGAAACGCGTGCGGGCTCCAATTTGCCTCGCGCCTCCGTGATCGCGCTCAGCAATGCAGCCTTCACCTCCGCCAGATACTCTCGGTCCCAGGCATGATCCGATCGTCCCTTCAGTAGAATGTCGTAAACCCCCGGTGGCCCCAACTCTGGAGCCGAGTGCGTGTGCGTGGTCATCCACCAGAGCTGCTTCCGCGTGATGCCCGTCTTGGCCTGCAGTTCCGCTGCGAATTCATCGAACACGGAAGGCGAGAAGACGCAGAAGTCCGATGCGACGAGATACACTTGTGTCTTGCCATCATCGAGCGCGGCCACTCGATGAAAGATGCGGTCATGCACGCCAGTCGATTGCCGCGCGGCATATCCCATCAGCCATTGCGGCGACTTTGGCGTCACGTCCACCTTCACCGCCGAGGCCCGCAATTCTGCTCGCGCCGGCAGAGCGGCGGTGACAGCCAGAATCAGAATCAGAAGGAGATTGGAGAGTCGCACCTCCCTAGCGTATCGCGACCGAAACAGGTGCAGCTTTGCGATCAGGGCGAACTGGGCGAACGCGAGCACCCATAACCACTCGTCGAAGTCCGGAGTGTCGGCTTGAGAGCCGGCACGGCAAGCGTGGGGCGTGGCTACCTTCCCCCGGACATCCGGGCGTGGAAATCCCATTCTGTCTTCTTCCTGCTGACTCCTTACCCCCGTATCCCGAAGGGATATCAAGGCCGAATGGCCTCGGCTGACAAGCGGTGAAATTGACCAGTAACGCTGATTTCGTGTACCATTCATGTTTCCGGGGAGCGGGGATGACGGGTATTGCACGCGTACCTCCCGGCAAGCATCAGCGAATGCGGGTGTGAGAGGCCCGCGCCTTCCAGAAGCGACGACAACAGGGACTCACATCCTGCCTACAAGCACGAACACCATGGCCGCGCCCAAATTGGTCCGCAAGATGAGCACTAACAAACTCCAAGTGTTTACAGGGAACGCCAACCCGGAGCTTGCCCGGGAGATCTGCCAGAATCTCGGGCAACCGCTCGGAGAGGCCGAAGTGAAGTCGTTCATGGATGGCGAAATCCATGTGCAGATCCATGAGAACGTACGTGGCGCCGACGTCTTCGTCGTCCAATCCACCTGCACGCCAGTGGATCACCACATCATGGAACTGCTGCTGATGATCGACGCATTGAAGCGCGCATCGGCGGATCGCATCACGGCCGTGCTGCCCTACTATGGCTATGCGCGTCAGGACCGGAAAGACAAGCCTCGTGTGCCGATTTCGGCCAAACTGGTCGCGAGCTTGCTCGAGACGGCCGGCGCCAACCGGATTCTCGCCCTTGACCTGCACGCCGCACCGATTCAGGGCTTCTTTAACGTGCCCGTGGACCACCTCTTCGCCACACCAGTCATGATCGACTACTGGCACTCCGCAGAATTGGAGAACCTCACGGTGGTGTCGCCAGACGCCGGCGGTGTCGAGCGCGCGCGATCGTTCGCCAAGCGCCTGAATGCTCCACTCGCCATCATCGACAAGCGCCGGGAGATGGCCAATGTCGCCGACGTGATGCACATCATCGGCGACGTGCACGGCCGCAGTTGCCTCATCATTGACGACATCATCGATACTGCCGGTACGCTGGTGAAAGGCGCCGAGGCCCTGCTGCAGCATGGCGCGAAATCCGTCTCCGCCTGTGCGACCCATGCGGTGCTCTCCGGTCCCTCTGTCGACCGGATTGAAAACTCTGGTATTCGCGAAGTGGTGTTCAGTAATTCGATTCCGCTGCGCGAGGCCGCCAAGGCGAGCCGCAAGATCCGCACGCTTTCGGTCGCGGCGCTGCTGGCGCGCGCCATCGAATCGATCCACGAAGAAACCAGCGTATCGACGTTGTTCGTGTAGTTCTCAGCGGCGTAGCGAGGCGTCAATGAAAGCGCCGGCATCGCGCCGCAGCTTCTCCAGCGACGGCTCGTGAATGTACATCATGTGGCCCGCTTCATACTCGGCCACCGTGAAGTTCTTCTTCACCGCCGGATCGATGCCCAGGTGCCGCAGCGTGTACTCGGCCGCGAAGAACGGCGTCGCCAGATCGTAGTAGCCCGACCCGACAAACACCTTCATGTGCGGATTGCGCGACAGCGCCACGCGCAGTTGATCGGAAACATTCGCGAATCCCGACTCCGCCGAGCCCCAATCCCATGCCTGGATTCCACCCCCGAGGATGAAGTAATTCAAATCGGTCTGATAGCCGAGCTTCCCGCGAACATAGTCGTTCAACGCCGCCGTGTAAGGCGGACGAATCGCCGCCATGCTCGGATCAAACTCCTGCCGCTCCGCGGCGTTGTTGCCGTCCCATCCCGTCAGCCGGCTATCCAGACGGCCCGCCACGAGCTTCCGGTCGCGCAGGAGTTCCTTGGTGAACCGCATGATTTCAATGCGCAGATCGCTGTTCTCCACATACCGCGCGCTCAGCCCGGTGAACCGCGCCAGTTGCGCCGCGGTCTGCTGCCGCTCCGCCGGAGGCAGGGAATCGCCTTTGGCCAGCGCCGCTGCGTAGGGCCCGAGCGCCCATTCCCGCGCGAGGGCAAGCGTCTTTTGTAAGTCGGTCTGTAAGTCCGCCGGGAGTTTCTTGTGATAAAAAGCAGTCGCCGTGTAAGTGGGAAGATATAGCACAAAGGGCAGATCGTTCCCCTTGGTGAACCGGATGGTCTGGAAGTCCAACACCTTGGAGATGAGCAGAATGCCGTTGAACGCGATCCCGCGGTCGATCAGATAGCCGCTGAGCCCCGATGCGCGGGTGGTCCCGTAGCTCTCCCCTACGAGAAACAGCGGCGAACTCCAGCGGCTGTTGCGCGTCAGATAGAGGCGGATGAACTCGCCCACCGAAGCTAAATCGCCCTGCAGTCCGTTGTATTTGCGTGCGAACTCGGCCTTCGTCGCGCGGCTGTAGCCGGTGCCCACGGGGTCGATGAATACAAGGTCGGTCTTGTCCAGCCACGTGTGCTCATTCGGCACTAACTCATAGGGTGGCGGGGGTAACGCACCGTCGGGATGCATCTTGGTCCGGAAAGGCCCCAGCGCGCCCAGATGCAACCACACCGACGATGATCCCGGCCCGCCGTTGAACGAGAACATCAGCGGACGCTTGGACACCGGTTGGTCGGTGTCAAGCGTGTAGGCGATGTAGAACAGACTGGCCTCGATTTCGCCGGACTCGTTCTTCACCGGAAGAAACCCCGTCGTCGTCGTGTACCGCAACTGGCGGTCCCCCAGCTTCCACTCGTGCTTGCGAACCACAGGCGCCTCCGGCTGCGCGGGCGCCGTCGGCACCGGCGTCTGTGGATTGACGCCGAGCCGTTGCGCGAACGCAATGCTGGCGACGGAAAGGAAAAGGGCGAGTCTGCCCAACACGCGAGGCATCCCGAAAGCATACCGTGATCCGGCGCGGGAACGCCACACTCGGACGCTCTTTGGATCACCACATCGCGCTCTCGGCTTCCAACGCCGAATCTCCGGAGAAAAACCGCTCGTTTCGCGCCACAACCAGATAGCCACCCAACCAGCCTGCCCTGAGCGGTGCGAGGGGAAGGAGCCGAGAACAATGATTCTGCCGGTACTGCTGCTGCTGTTGCTTGCGGAGGGAGTCGCGTACGGACAAACCGGATGCACCTACACCGTGACGCCGTCTACGGCGAGCGTACCCGCCGCCGCGACCGCCGTGCCCCTGACCGTGACCACAGGGCCCACCTGTGTGTGGTCGGCTTCGAACTCGAATCCATGGATCCAGGTGTCATCCAGTCCGCGCATCGGCACGGGTCCGATCGTGGCGCAGGTGGCGCGGCACGACGGAGCATCGGGGCGATCCGGGGGGTTCACCATCGCCAATCGCACGATCACGATTGCGCAGGCTCCTTGCCTCTACTCGGTAACGCAACAGGGAACCACGGGAACCATGCTACTCCCACACGAAGGGGGACAACGCGAACTTACACCAGCCGGCACTCCGGGGTGCACAATGACGCCGAGCGGTCCTCCATGGGTGAGTTTTGCACCATCAGCCCAGTTGGGTGGGTACCTCGTGAATGTTTCGGCGAACCCAACGTTTGCCAATCGTTCCGGCTTTATCACGTTCCCAACTGGTCAGAGTATCGAACTTTTTCAGTGGGCTCGTCCCTGCACGATCGCCGTGACCCCCAGAGTGATGAACGTTTCTGTCCCTAACTCGGGCGTCAACTTCTCATTCGCGGTAACAGCAAGCGATCCGCAGTGTGAGTGGACTTTTTCGGGTCCGGCCGGTTTCTCCATAACCGGCGGCGCTCCTGCCGGCGACAGGGTCGAAACGAGGCGTGTTGGGAACTCTGTTGTCACCGGATCCACGCCACCCACGACCAGCCTCACCGACCCTTGGCAACTGGTGGCGCTAACGGCCAGCGGGATCTTGAACCCCGTCGGCGTGGACATCAATAAGTTTTCGGTAGCACCAAGCCGCACTCTATTCCACGCTGACGGAGGGGACTTTGACCTTAACTTCGCCGCATCATGTGTCTCTTCATTTTGCACTTATGGCGCCCCGGCCAATCCTTCCTGGATACAGAATATTCCTCCGATCTTCTCATTTCGAGTCTTGCCAAATACGTCGACCGCCAATCGCACCTACGAGATGCCGTTACACGTTACCAACGTGCCCGCCACCTCGGTGACCATCACGCAGCTTGGCATCTGCAACTTCACCCGTTCGCCGGCCACCATCGACGTGGGCGGAGACGGAGGCGCAGTGGAGTTCATGATGACTGCTCCGGATTCGCGATGCCCCTGGACCGTCGCTCCATCGGACAGTTCCATCCGGCTGAACAGCACGACAGGAACCGGGACAGCCCTCATCGTCGGTACGATGGATGCCAACCCTTCCAGTTCACCCCGCACCGCCTCCGTGCAGATCACCTCCCCAGGCGCGATGCTGACCACCGTTCGGGTGAATCAGGCGGGGCAAAGCTGTGAGCCCAAGATCACTACCGCCGGCGGTACCGTCCCAGCCTCCGGTGGATCGCGGACAGTCAGCGTGGCGATCGCGTTGGGTTGCGCCTGGCAGGCGACCGTATCTCAACCATGGCTTACCCTCGCCGGCGCGTCGAACGGTAACGTACCGGGCTCGTTCGCCGTCAATGTCGCCGCAAATACCGAACCCGTAACTCGCGCTGCCTTAGTCACGGTCAGCGGCAAGACCCTCACAATTACTCAGGATGCGGGAAGCTGCACTTACACGCTCAGCTCGAACAGCATCAGCGTTCCGGCCGCGGGCCAGCAGGGCAGCGTCAACCTAACGGCATCGGCAGGCTGCAACTGGACCGCCGCATCCCCCGACCCGTTTGTCACGATTACCACGGGCGCCAGCGGATCGGGCAACGGAACCGTGTCGTTCAACGTCCTGGCGAACCAGAACGCCAGCGCCCGGGCCACCACGTTAACCATTGCCGGACGCAGTTACACGGTCAATCAGGCGGGACTAAGTTGCACTTACACATTGAGCCCCACCACTGCCACCGTGCCGTCCTCCGGTGGCGCACGCACATTCAGCGTGGAGACTTCGGCAGGATGCGCCTGGCAGGCGATCGCATCGGAGCCCTGGATCAGCTTCCCCGGAGCATCCAGCGGCACCGGCCCGGGCTCGTTCTCCATCACTGCGGCGGCCAATTCAGGAAGTAGCGCTCGCACCGGCTCGGTAAGTGCAGGCGGACGGACCTCCACCATCACGCAGGAAGGAGGCGCATGCACTTACACGCTCAGTTCCACCAGCATCAGCATTCCCGCAGCGGGCGAGCAGAACAGCGTCAACGTCACTACTTCGGCAGGCTGCAACTGGACCGCCGCCTCGCCCGACTCGTGGGCGGTGATCACCGCGGGCGCCAGCGGATCAGGCAATGGAACCGTGTCGTTCAACGTGCTCGCAAACCCTGGCGCCAGTTCCCGCTCCACAACGCTGACCATCGCCGGCCGGAGTTACACAGTAAGTCAGGCGGGTACTGCGGCGGGACCTCCCGGCACGGGACTGACCTTCGTCTCGCTGCCACCGTGCCGGATCCTCGAAACGCGGCCCGAATACAACTTCGAAGGGCGGACCGGAGCGTTCGGACCACCGTTCCTGGCGCGCGGCGAAACGCGCACCCTGCAGATGAACCAATCGAATCTCTGCCCGGTCCCCACCAGCGCCAAGGCCTACGTTGTGAACGTGACCCTGGTGCCGCGCGGCGCCGTCGACTTCGCAACCCTATGGCCAGCCGGCGAAACACGGCCCAACGTCTGGAGCATCCGCTCGCCCGACGGGAACATCGTTGCCAACTCGGCGATCATCAAAGCCGGCACGGGAGGCGCCATTCAGTTGCATGTCTCCGATAACACCGACTTACTCATCGACATTGCCGGTTACTTCACCGACAATCGGTCACTCTCCAATCTGGCCTATTATCCGCTGACGCCGTGCCGCGTCATCGAGACGCGATCCGAATACCGGCCCGCCGGTCCGTTCGGTCCGCCTTCGCTCAGCGCCCGCCAGACCCGGCGGTTCCGTTTCCCGGCGTCGTCATGCCCTGTTCCCCAGGGCGCGTCGGCCTATTCGATGACCATCACCGCGGTCCCACAAGGGGCCCTGCAGTTCCTCACCGCATGGCCCGCCGGTGCGACGCAGCCGAATGTATCGAGCATCAACTCGCCGGCCGGCCGCGTCCTTGCCAACAGCGTGATCCTCCCCGCGGGCAGCGATGGAAGTATTGATGTGTTCGCGTTCGATCAGACCGACTTTCTCATCGACATCACCGGTTACTTCGCGCCCGATGACGGCACCAACGGCCAGTTCTACTTTCCGGTGACGCAGTGCCGTGCCAGCGATTCGACAGTAAGTGGCGGGATCTTTACGGATGAATCGGTGCGCACGCTGAATGTGCCTGGCGCGGCGGGATGCAGCAACATTCCCAGTTCCGCGCGCGGCTATGCGCTCAATGTGACCGCGCTGCCTGGCGGCCAGCCGATGCCCTTCGTGACACTCTATCCTACGGGGCAGAGCCGGCCGAATGCGTCGGTGCTCAATGCGTTCAACGGACAGATTGTCACGAACTCGTCGATTGTGCCGGCTGGCCCCGGCGGGTCGATTGAGATCTTCGCCTTCCGCCGCACGAACCTCGTGGTGGAGATCAACGGTTACTTCGGAAGATAGTTCAACTTAATGGCCGGCCTCCGCCGTTCGCCTCGACTGAACGGCGGTCCCCCGGCATCCATGCCGACGACCAATCTCAACGATCAATGGGCACCCTACGGAACCGCGGCCTCCACCCAAGTCGCTGGTGTCTCTTCACCTGGAGCGGCGGTTTTCTTGGGTGACATGATTCCGTCCGGCGGATACAGATTGCGCCATTTCTCAATCCGCGCCGCCAGATCCTTGACGATTTCCGGATGCCGTGCAGCCAGGTCGTTCTTCTCCTCAGGATCGTCTCCCACGCGGAAGAGGTAGTGCACTGCCTCTCCCTTCTTCCGTGGGATCTCGCTTACCAGCTTCCATTCCTTATGAAAGATCGAGTAAAGGAACTTGTTGTCGGAACCCGTGCCGAAGAAGATCTCCTCCTCGCGAGGGACCACTTTGCCGCTGGAGATGGCGGGCCACATATTCCTGCCATCCAGCGGCAGTTTGTTTCCTGGAGTTGTGCCGGCAACGGCGGCCAGAGTCGGCATCAAGTCCATCACAGTGGTTACCTGGCCACAGTGCGAACCGGCTTTGATCCGCTCAGGCCAGCGCAACAGGCACGGTACCCGGATCCCGCCCTCAAACCCTGTCCGCTTGCCACCCCGCAGTGGAGTGTTGCGGGCGCCGTTCCCGGTCGGGCCCCCGTTATCGCTGAAGAACATCAAAAGGGTATTGTTGGCCATCCCCTCGTCATCAAGCGACTGCAGAATCTTCCCGATAGCGAAGTCCATGTAAGCCGTCATGGCCGCGAAGGTGCGCCGGTCCGGGTCCTGAATGCCCGCGTAGTCGTCCATGAATTTCGGCGGCGGCTGCAACGGCGTGTGAGGAGCATTGAAAGGAACATACAGAAACAGCGGCTTCTTACGATCACGTGCCTTTATGAGCCGCGAGGCCTCTCTGCCGATCAACTCCGTGGAGTAACCCTCTTCGCGCAACGTACGCAGATTGCGATGCCAGTCATAGCCGCCTTCGCGATCCTTCGTGTAATAGTCGATCCGCCCAGTGATCAGCCCGTAGGAGTGATCGAAGCCACGCGAATTCGGCAGGAACGGGATGCGCCGGTGCCCGAGGTGCCACTTGCCGGCGATGGCCGTTTCGTAGCCCGAATCATGCAGCGTCTGCGGAAGGAAACGCTCCTCCACCGGCACGCCGTAATTGTCGAAGGGTTCGATGGTCGCGTACGAAACGCCGAAACGGATCGGGTTGCGGCCCGTCATCAGCGCGGATCGTGTCGGCGAACATAGAGGCATTACGTAGAAGCGGTCCATCTCCATGCTCTGCCGCGCCAGCCGGTCGAGATTCGGTGTGCGGATCTCACTTCGGTGAAAACCGACGTCCGCCCATCCCAGGTCATCGGCCAGGATGAGAACAATGTTGGGTGGCTTTGTTCTTTGAGCCAACAGCGGCGATGCCGCCAGTGTTCCGAAAAAGTCTCGTCTGCGCATTACCACACCAGCCTCAATGCCATCTGAATCCGCCGTGGCAGGTTCTCCTGGTTCGTCACGGCGCCAAACGTGGAGTTGACCGGATTGCTGTCGGGAGCGGAAAACTGCGCGCGATTGAATCCGTTGAAAAACTCACAGCGGTACTGCAGCCGGAGCCGCTCCAGAATCGGAAAATCCTTAATGATGGCGAAATCCACGCTGTTCACCTTGTCACTCCGAATATTGGAAAACGCGCTGGGAAAGACGCGGAAATTCTGCGCCAGTTGCTGCGTGGAAACGCGATTGAAGCGGGTGATATCAAACGCGCGGTCAATGTTTCGGGGTGTCGTGTTCAAATCGCCCCCCAGGTAGATCACGTTGCCCCATTCGATGGGCGCTCCGGCTTGCCAGGTATGGAAACCGCTGATCGTCCATCCACCGATGGCCAGGTTGGCGAATCCACGAAGGCCGGTTCCGAAGGCCTTCCCTTTCCCAAACGGCAGGTTGTAGCTGATGCTTGTCACCAGCCGGTAGGGACGGTCTTCTTCCCCGATTCGCTTCTCCAGCGCGGGATCACCGTCATTGAGCCTCGTTAGCTTGCGCATGATGCGGGAATACTGGAAGTTCGATTGCATCTCCAGCCCTTGCGAGAAGCGCTTCTCCAGGCGGACCAGCATCATGTGTGACCATGAACTGCCTTCATTCAGGGCGTTTGCATTGACCCCCGTGAATTGAGGATATGCGCCGAGCAGCGCCTGGCGCCCAATCACGCTGCCGTTCAGGTTGGTGCCGGGCAGAAGCCCTGCGAAGGGGTTCGGTACGTTGGCGCTCAAACTATCGATTGTGGCCTGATCGCGGCTCGGAGAAGTGCTCAGGAAGCGTACGGGGATCGCGTTGAACGGGCGGTCCACGCCAAGGCCCACTGCCTTGTTGCCCACATAACCGGCCTCCAACACCATGTTGGAGGACAACAGCCGTTGGATGTTCAAGTTCCAACGCATCGAGTAAGGATTCCGCGGCGTGGGATTGTAGAAATTCACTCCATTTCCGAGCAGGGTATTCACCCCCTGGGAGGAGCCTGTCGGCTGGGTAATCCCCACCGGAAACGGATTGCTCAGCGTTGCGTACGGTGTCAGCATACCGTCCTGCGAGGCAACCAGAGGAGTGGTTTGGCTGAAGCCGAGCTGATTGTCTGTCGCGAGGCCGAGATCAAAGAAGAACACACCCGCTCCGCCGCGAACCACGGTGCCCTTCCCCAGAAAGGGCGGCGTCCAGGCAAAGCCGAAACGTGGGCTGAAGTTCGTGTTCCGGGTGGAATAAGGACTGCGCCTGGAGGAGGTGGCGAACAGCAGTCCACCCGCCGGATTGAACTGTGCCACCGGGACCTCCGGAATCGGATTCCGCGCATAGGCCGCGCGCGCGGCCGCGGTTACCATGGTGTTCGCCGCCGCATCGAAGCCGGTCACAAGACGGTCGAAACGTTCGGTCACCGCAAACTCTTTTTCGTAGCGCAAGCCAAGGTTCAATGTCAGGTTGGCGGTGGCCCGGAAATCATCCTGCACAAACAGAGCCATGTACTTGGACTGATTGCTGCGGTACGCATTCACGTCGAAGTTGCCACTCGTGGGCAGGCCGATCAGGAAAGCCGCGAAGTCCTGGCCGATCGGCGCGACAGGCGAGCTATCCAGCGGCCCCCGCGTCCAGTTGCTGTTGTGCTGGTAGCGCCCGGAGGAACTGCCGGCCGAATACGCGCTCTCCCGATAGACCCGGATGTCCGTTCCTATTTTGAGGCTGTGCTTGCTGAGGATCTTCGTGAGGCTGGAAAAGAGCTGGAAGGAATCGTATGGCGTGCGATTGGCATTGTTCTCGCCCAGCCGCTCATATGCACCGACGTCGAATCGCGGCAGTGACTGTTGCGGACTTGCGGCAACCACGGACTGAGGAAATCCCAGTTCCGCGAGACTGAGCCCGGTGCTAAAGGGACGGATGATTTGAATGAACTGTGTCCAGTTGAACCGCGTATTGAGCAGCGTGGTGGGCGTGAACGTGAAAACATCGTCAAGAACAGCGCCATAGGCAGGCCGGATCAGGTTGCGGCCCCGGGCGATGTTCTGGAAGAAGTTCTGGGAGTTGTTGAACCTCTCGCTGCGCCGCATGTTGAAGAACATCTTGTGGCGTGTGCTGGCGATGAAATCCATACGGCCGATAAAATTGTAGAAATCCTCTCTGCCCGGAGCGTTCGTGAAGAAGTTGTTGCGTCCGTCGGGCGCGCCGGGGAGGTTTGGCAGCGGCCAGTAGGGCACCACCTTCAAGGCGATCGGATTCAACCGTGAGGTGGGGATGAGATTCCCAGGGAATGGGTCCCTGCGCACGCGCGCACCTTCGCGGACTCCGGTAAGTGGATCGTAAACCTGATAATTCGCGCCCACCCGCAAAAGCTGCGACAGATCCCCGCGGCGCATGGCTTCGGTGGGTACCGTGGCGGCAAGCGGAAACACACTCGGCTGTTTGATCCCCTCGAAGGCAAAGAAGTACAGCAGCCGGTCCTTTCCGTTAAACACCCGCGGGATCCACACAGGGCCGCCCGAGGTTACTCCGTACTGATTCCACAGGGAGGCTGGCTTCGCCTGTCCCGACCGATTGATGAAGAAAGGAGTGGCGGCGAGTTTCGTCACCTGGTTGAAGTGATACACCGTCGCATGAAATTGATTGGTCCCGCTCTTGGTCACCAGGTTGATGGTTCCACCGCCGGTGCTGCCGAATGCGGCATCGGACTGGAACGCTTCCACCTTCAATTCCTGCACCGAATCCATCGGAGGGCTGTAGGCGGACCGGTCATTCCGTGTTCCATTCGGCGCGCCATCCATCAGTAGTTCGTTCGTGCGGCTGGGAGCGCCCGCCACCGAGAAGTCAGCCGTGTTGCCGTTATCGAAGGGACGGTTCTGACTGGGCCCGCCGATCGGAATCACAGAGGCGGAAAGCTGCGCAAGCATCAACGGAGTGCGGCCGTTCATCGGCATGTTCTCCACCTGACGCTGCGTGATCACCAGCCCGATGGAGCCGGTCGCGGTTTCCAGAAGCGGCGCGTCATCGGTCACCGTCACGTTCTCCGTTACCTGCCCGATCTCCAGCACGATGTTGATTGCGATGCGTTCATTCGCGCTGACCACAACGCCTTCCCGGACGTAGCGTTTAAAGCCCGAGGACTCCGCCGTGATGCGATACGTGCCAGGCGGCACAAACGGCATGGAATACTGCCCGCTGTCGCTCGATCGCGTCTCCCATCGCGCGCCCGTCTCCACCTGCACGGCTGTGATGCTCACGCCCGGAACCACACTCTGCTGCGGATCGGCCACGCGCCCCGAAATCACGGAGCGGAACTCCTGTGCGCAGAGCGTTCCAATCGCAAGCAACGTCAGGATCGATCTCGGCATGGTCTATGCCCTTCCTTTGTACAGTCTTCTCGTAAGAACGCGGCTCTGGGCCGGGCCCAGCCGGTCTACCACTTCCTCGTAAAATTCACTGGCCGAATACTTGCGAACCATTGCGGCAAGCCGCCGCTCCTGTTCATCAAAGGCCCGGTACGTCACCGCGTCCGGATCCACCAGCGACGTAAGATGCGCGTGCAACTCCTTGCGAACCTCCGCGTACTCCGGCCCTTCAGACAAATCGTTCAACTCACCCGGATCGTTTTTGACATTGAAGAGCAGAGGGCGATCGGCGGTGAAGTAGATATACTTCCATTCCCCTTTGCGGATCATGAACGACCCCGTCATATTTCCGTCTGAATGCGATTCGCCATACGCGAAGCCGGGGTGCGTTGTCGTTTCGCCGCGAGCCAGCCCCGCCAGCGAGTGACCGCGCAGCGTGCCAGAGCGCTGCACTCCCGCCAGATCCAGCACCGTCGCCGTCAGATCGACATGTGACACCGGCGTGTCGACCGTCTTCCCCTTCGGCAGGCCGGGGCCCGCGATCAGCATCGGAACACGCGCCGAGTACTCGAGCAGAACGTTCTTTGACCACAGCCCATGTTCGCCCAGCATCTCGCCGTGGTCGGAAGTGTACACGAACAGGGTGTTGTCCATCTGTCCCGTACGCTCCAGATGATCTATCAAGCGTCCGATCTGCGCATCGAGTTCGGTGATCATCCCCATGTACACCGAACGCGTCCGCTGGATGCGCGAGGCAGGCAGCGGCACCGCGCAATTCCGGTAATTCGCCGCCGCACGGAAGAACGGATGTTGCCGGTCGACGTATCCATCGGGCAGATCGGGCAGCGGCATTTTGGCGGGCGGGTAAATGTCGCGATACTTGGGCTTCGTGCGCCAGTTCGGATGCGGAGCGTGTGGACCCAGATACATCGCCCACGGCTTCTGGAGCGCCGGCGTCCGCTCACGCAGGAAGGTCAGCGTGCGATCAAACAATTGCGTGTCGGAATGTTCCTGCTCCTTGTACGATGCGTCCAGCCGCTCCCGGGCGGTGGGAAGGAAGCACACAGGCGAGCGCAGCAGACACGCAATATCCGGCCCCACCCAGTGGTTGTAGGTGACGTGGTCTGTCTCCAGGCCGAAGTCCGCTTCGTTGCTCATCGCCAGCTTGCCGGTTGCCCAGCAGTGATAGCCCGCATCGCGTAGTGACTTCGTCCAGCCCCCGGAGCGTCCGTCGTAGGCAGTCGCGTTGCAGTAGGCTTCCACATCGGACCCGAACCTGCCCGACATCAGAGCCGCCCGAGACGGTCCGCACAACGGACTCACACAGTAGGCATTGCGGTAGTTCACGCCACGCGCCGCCAGACGGTCGAGATTCGGCGTGCGCACCAGCGGGTGTCCGCTTGCCCCCAGGAACGATCCGATATGCTGATCGGAAAGAATGAAGACGACATTCGGGCGCCGCTGGTTGGCGAACAACGATCCGCCCATCGCGGGCGCGCCCATCACCGACGCAGCAACGGAGGTTTGAAAGGCGCGGCGAGTCACTGGTGTCACGGCTACCGCTCCGCCTTGCTATGGACGATCGGAAAATCGGGGTTATCCACGTGCGCGGCCTTCATCCACTCCCCGGCTTTCTTCACCAGTTCCGGATGCGCGGAAGCCATGTTGCGGGTCTCCGATGGATCATCCTTGAGGTTGTACAGTTCCAGCGGCGCGGGGTATTGCATGCGGCACGCCTTCCAGTCGCCGAAGCGAATGGCTTGCATGAACCCTTTCCGCTGTGCGTATTCCCAATAGAGGTAATCCCGCTTCAGAGGCGATCCATGGAGCGCGGGTACGATTGAGACGCCATCCAACCCCGCCGGTGGAGGCACTCCCGCGAGTTCGGCTGCTGTCGGAAAGAAATCCCAGAACGCCCACGGCTCATCGCTCACCGATCCGGGCTTGATCTTGCCCTTCCACCGCACGATCGTCGGGACGCGGATGCCGCCCTCATAAAGATCGCCCTTCAATCCGCGCAGGTTCCCCGCGGACCGGAAGAATTTATGATCGTGCCCGCCCGCTTTGTGCGGCCCGTTGTCGCTCGAAAAAATTACCACCGTGTTCTCATCCAGGCCGAGTTTCCCGAGATGCGCAAGGATGCGCCCGACGTCGCGATCCATGCGCGTGATCATGGCCGCGAATTTCTTCTCCGTGGCGGGCCAGTCCCGATTCGTGTACGGCTCATCGCTCGGCACCTGCTGTCCGTCGCCGGTATCCCGCGCGAGTTCGTTATTCGTGTGCGGAACCACCGTGCACAGCGACAGGAAGAACGGCTGGTCGCGGTGCTTGTCGATGAAGCGCAGGGACCGCTCTGTAAACAAGTCCGGCGCGTATGCCTTGCGCGACGTCCCCATGTTCTCAGTCAGCAGCACTTCGTGCTCATTCTCCAGCAGTAACTCGGGGTAATACTCGTGCGCGTGCGTCTGGCCGAAGTATCCAAACCAGTAATCAAAACCGTTGCGCGTCGGATAGCCCGGACGGCCCAATCCACCCAGCGACCACTTACCGACAAGGCCGGTGGCGTAGCCCGCCTTCTTCAGCATCTGCGCAACGCAGGCATCTCCCGGCTGCAGCGTCAGTTCCTCTTCACGAGTCCAGATGTGATTCGACCGGACGCGCGCGTGACCGGGATGCTTTCCCGTCATCAGGCAGCAGCGCGAAGGCGCGCAGACCGTGTTGCCGGCATATGCCTGTGTGAACCGCATGCCCTCGGAGGCCATGCGGTCGAGATGCGGCGTCTGAATCTGCTTCTGTCCAAAGCAGCCCACATCGCCATAGCCCAGGTCATCGGCAAGAATGAGCAGGATATTCGGTGGGCGCCTCGCCTGCGCCGCGGCCCCGCCGGCCGCAGCCCCGCCCGCCGCAGTCCCGCCCGCCACAGCCCCGCCCGCCGCCAGTGCGGCTGCAAATTCGCGCCGGGTCGTTCTCATACCTTTCTCCGGTAGCATTGGTTGGTGATGCTTCGTGCCTGCATCGGCCCGAGACGTCCCACCAGATTTTCGTAGAAATCCTCTTTCGTGCTGGATGCCACCAGTTGCCGCAACACCTCGTCCTGCCGGCGGAAGGCGGCCTCGCTCACCGCATCCGGATCGACCAGGCTTCGCAGGATTCCATCCAACTCCTGCTGGATGGCCTTCGTCTGCGGCTGGCCCGCCAGGTTGTGAAACTCACCAGGGTCGTTCTTCAGATGAAAGAGCAGCGGCCGGTCGCCACTGAAGTAGATGTACTTCCAATCCCCCTTGCGAATCAGGAACGAGCCTGTCGCGTTGCCTTCCGAATGCGATTCGCTGAACGCGAATTCCGGATGGGCGCCGCGTTCGCCACGGCACACCGGCAACAGCGAGTTTCCGCGAAGTTCCTTCGCTTTCGCCACGCCGCCGGCTTCCATCATCGTCGCCACCAGGTCGACGTGGGACACGGGCGTTGCGATCGTCTTCCCCCGCGGCAATCCGGCGCCCGCCATGATCAGCGGTACCCGCGCCGCGCCCTCCAGCAGAACGTTCTTCAACCACAATCCGTGCTCGCCGAGCATCTCGCCGTGATCGCTCGTGTAAATGACGAGCGTGTTCTCCATCTGCCCGGTGCGATCCAACTCATCCAGCAGTTGGCCCAGCAACTCGTCCACTTCGCTCACCAGACCGTAATAGGCGCTCCGCGCTTTCCTCACGCGGTCCGCGGGTACCGGCGTGGCGATGTTCTTGTAGTTGGCCAGCACCTGGAACATGGGGTGCCGGTTTTCCAGATACCCGGGAGGAATCTCCGGCAGCAGCATCTTCTCAGCCGGGTAGATGTCTTTGTACTTCAGCGCGGCATCGAACTTCGGATGCGGTTTGCTAACGCCGACGTAAGCGGCCCATGGTTTTCCAAGCGCCCTCGACCGTTCCCGCAGGAACTTCATCGCCTTCTGCACCTTCGCCAAATCAGGCGCTTGCCGGTCACTAAAGGTGCCGTTGGCGTTGTTTCGCTCCTTGGGCCGGAAGCAGACTGGAGAGCGGAACAGCGACGTGATATCCGGATCGGTACAGTGTCCGTGGGTGGTGCCGTCCTCCTCAAAGCCGAGGTCCTTGTCTTTCCACAGATCCAGCTTGCCCGTCGCCCAGGGATGGTATCCGGCCGACTTCAGCCGGTTCCCCCAGGTCGGAGTTTGCCCGCGAAACGGAGTGCTGTTGCAGTAGCTCTCCACGTCGCTGGCGAACTGTCCGGTCATCAGGCTGGCCCGTCCCGGCACACAAACCGGGTTTCCGCTATAGCAGGATTGAAACGTTACCCCGCGAGCCGCCAACCGGTCCATATGGGGAGTCTTCACCTGCGGATGTCCGGCGTGTCCCATCACGGCGCCACTGTGCTGGTCCGAACAAACGAAGAGAATGTTTGGCCTGCTGCCAGGCGCCGCTTGCGACAACGCCGCCGCCGCGGCTGCGCCCAGCACACTTCGTCGTGTCAGTTCACTCATCGTGCCAGTAGTATAGACCCACTCCCCTGTTTCGCCCATGAGCAGGCATGTTGTACAACAAGTACTCTACTGGCCCGGGGTGTATAATCGAACTCGGAAACCATGGCTGAAGCACGCGTCGCGCCGGAGCAGGCGTTGACCCAGGTGGAGACTATTCGCAACAGCGCTACCTTCCGCAACAAGGAAAGCCTGAGGCGTCTGCTTTCCTTCCTGGCGGCGCGCACCATGGATGGCTCGGCCGAAGGTCTGAAGGAATACTCGCTTGGGCTTGAGGTTTTCGGAAAGCCCGAAGCCTACGATCCCCAATCCGACCCGAGCGTGCGTGTACAGGTGGGCAAGCTGCGCCAGAAGCTGGAAGAGTATTATCTCGCGGAAGGCCTGAACGATCCTGTAGTTGTAGAACTGCCCCGGCGTCAGTTTCTGTTGCGTTTCCACACACGGGAACAGCCGGCCAACGGAGAAGTCGCGCCTGCCGCCGCGCCCCTGCCGAACGTTTCGTCCGCGGTCCGCCGGCCTTTGCGCTGGGTTGCCGCCGGCGCCATCACTCTCGCCGCAGTCACCATCGCCGGGGCTGGATTCCTTCTCGGCCGCCAGACCTCTCCGCCCGCGCCCGATCCTGTTCCGGATGAGGTGCGCAGGTTCTGGCAACCATTTCTCGATAGTCAGCGGCCCGTCCTGGTGTGTCTGGGAACACCCATGTTCGTTCGATTTGAAGGTGCACGCCTGCGGATCGGATCCGCGGAGGAACCGGCCGACATCCTCAACAACCCAAAGATCAAGTCCATTCAACAGGCGCTCGGGAGCCGTGCCGCGCAACCGTCGTATGTGTTCACGGGTGTCGGCGAAGCCTATGCGGCGTTCGCCCTGTCCCGCATCTTCACACGCTGGCAGCGCGATCTTGAGTTGCGCCGCAACAATGCACTTACCTGGGATGAGATGTCCGCGGGCAACCTCATCTTCCTTGGTTCCGCCAAGTACAACCCGCAGTTGCGCCAGTTGCCGGTCGCGCACACGTTCCTCGTCGAGCAACGGGGCGTCACCAACCGTAGTCCCGCTCCTGGTGAGCAGGCACAGTATCTGCGCGGATACAGCGATAACGAAGAACGGCAGATCATTGAGGATTACGCCGTCGTCAGCCGCCTGCCAGGCATCCAGGGCCGCGGCGAAGTGGTGATCCTCGGCGCAAGTTCCACCGAAGGGACCTGGGCCGCCGCTCAGTACGCCACCCAACCCGAGGGCCTTCGCGAGTTGTTCGCCAAAGTGAAGACCACCTCCGGCGAAATCCCCCGTCATTTTGAAGCCTTGGTCCGGGTACGCTTCCGGGAAATGGTGCCGGTCAGTTTTACCTACATCACGCACCGCGTCTACAAGCCCGTCGCTACCTCGCCCAACTAGTGCACTACTTGTTGTAGAACTTGCTCCCGCTTGACTTTGCCCTGCTCCCCGCCAGAATCAGAGTAAGCAGTCGATCTCGGAAGAGGAACCCGTGTCTTATCCGAAACAGGTGGTCCACGTCTTGTCCATCGCCGCCTTATTGTGCGCCCTCCACGCGCAGGAATTCCGATCCACAATCTACGGCCGCGTCCTCGACGCGCAAAACGCGGTCATGCCCAACGTTCGGATGGTTGCCGTCCAGCAGGAAACCCACGCCCGCACGGAAACCGTGTCCGGACAGGACGGCGCCTTCACGCTTCCGTTCCTCTTGCCCGGCACCTATGAGATCACTGCCGAAGCCTCAGGCTTCCGCCGCTACGTTCACAAAGGTTTCGCCGTCAGCTCCAATGAGCGCAAGGTGCTCGAAATTGTCATGGAGATCGGAACCGTTGCCGAGAACGTCACCGTAACCGCCGGCGCACCCTTGCTCGACACCGCCAGTGGATCCGTGGGCCAGGTCCTCACCACGGAGCAGGTCGAGTACGTCCCGCTCAACGGGCGGAATCCTTTTGTCATGGCGCACCTCTGGCCCGGCGTCACCCCCAACGGCGGCCCCGTGCTCACGCGGCCCTTTGACACCGGGCACTCCTCCGACATCTCGATCGCGGGAACGCCAGGACAGACCAACGAACTCCTGATGGACGGCGGCCCCAACACGACGCGTGATGGACGCGCCGCCTACAATCCGCCGATGGATTCGGTCCATGAGGTCAAGGTGGAAGCCTTCCAGACAGACGCTGCCTTCGGCAACACCGGCGGCGGAACCGTCAACCTCGTCAGCAAGGGAGGAACCAACCAGTACCGCGGCTCGGTCTATTGGTACAACCAGGTTTCCCGGCTCTGGGCAGCCCCGTTTTTCGGCAATCGCGCCGGGCAGCCGAAGCCCTTCGCCCTCTGGAATCAGTTCGGCCTCAACGCCGGTGGTCCGGTCGTCCTGCCGAAGCTTCTCAATGGCCGGGACAAGTTGTTCTTCTATTACGCATTTGAAGGAATCCGGCAGCCCAACCCAAACCCGTTTGCGGGTACGGTGCCAACTGAAGATATGCGGCGAGGCGACTTCTCCTCCCTCCTGCGCATCAATGCCAACTACCAGATCTACGATCCGTTCTCGGCGGTCCGCGAAGGCGCACGGGTTCGCCGCCTCCCGCTCACCGGCAACATCATCCCCCAGAGCCGTCTGAGTCCGGTTTCGCTCAATTTCCTGCAATACTGGCCTTTGCCCAACACGCCCGGTGGTGTCGACGGCCGCAACAACTATTTCAACAATGCGGCCCAAAGGGACAACTGGGACAACCACGTCGGCCGCCTCGACTACAACATCAGCGAACGCCACAAGATGTTCCTCGCGGTGCGCAAGAACGACCGGAACAGCTTTGAACAGGCCTTCTACAACAACATTGCGCGCGGACGGAATTTCATCCGCGACATCTGGAGTGTGATGACCGACGATGTGTACACGGTTACCCCCACCACCGTCCTCAATACACGTCTCAGCTACACACGCTTTTTCGAATTCCGGCGCTTGCTGAGTTCCGGCCTCGACATCACCAAGCTCGGCTTCTCCCCCCAACTCGCCGCGCAGAGTTCGCAACTCCTGCTGCCCCGAATCGATGTATCGAACTTCGCCCAACTGGGCGACAGCAACGCCAACACCACCCCGTACGAATCCTTCCAGATCTTTGTCAGCCTGGCGAAGGTGGTCAATCGCCACAGTCTCAAGGTGGGAACCGACCTTCGGCTCTTCCGCGAGAGCAACTACCAGCCCGCGAACTCTTCCGGCCGCTATACGTTCAATACCAACTGGACGCGCGGCCCGCTCGACACTGCTGCCTCATCTCCCCTCGGGCAGGAGTTCGCCCAGTTCCTCTACGGCCTGCCGACGGGAGGCGGTTGGGATATTCAGGCATTCCGGACCAATCAGGCCGGCTACATGGCGTTCTTCCTGCAGGACGACTTCCGCGTCGGGCGCACCCTCACGCTGAACCTTGGCTTGCGGTTCGAAAAGGAACTGCCCGTGACGGAACGCTTCAATCGGGCCGTGGTCGGGTTCGATCCCTCGGCGAATACTTCCGTCACTGCCGCGGCCAGAGCAGCCTACGCGGCTTCGCCAATTCCCGAGGTGCCTGTCTCGCAATTCAATCCCGTGGGTGGCCTACTCTTTGCAGGCCCCGGCCGCCGTGCCCCGTATGAGACGAATCTCAATATCAGCCCCCGCCTGGGCTTCGCCTGGACACCTTCCGCGCTGGGCGGCAAGACCGTTTTCCGCGGAGGCGCCGGAATCTTCTATTTCGATCTCGGCATTGCCTCCACCATACAGACCGGCTTCAGCCAGACCACGCCAATCGTGCCCACCCTCGATGGCTTCCTCACGCCTTACTCCACTTTCGCCAATCCCTATCCGGATGGAATCCTTAGCCCGCCGGGTGCTTCCCGCGGTGTGAACACGAATCTCGGCATTGGCATCGGCGCTTACAATTACAATGCCAATAATCCTTACTCGGCCCGCTGGAACTTCGGCGTACAGCATCAGCTCGCCCAGGACTTACTGCTCGAAATGAACTATGTCGGCAATCGTGCGGTTCGCCTCGGTGTCGACAGGCCCTTCAACGTGGTTCCATTGCAATATCTGAGCCGCAGCCCCACCCGCGACCAGGGGGTCATCAACTTCCTTGCGGCGAACGTGCAAAACCCCTTCGCCGGACTGTTGCCTGGAACGAATCTCAACGGGAATGTCATTGCGCGCTCGCAACTGATGGGTCTGTACCCGCAATATACCGGGGTCACCATCCAGGCCATGAATGACGGCAGTTCCTATGCGCACATGCTCCATCTCAAAGCCGACAAGCGGTTCGGTAAGGGGCTGCAGTTCACGGCCGCCTATCAGTTCTCGAAGACCATCCAACGGCTGAACTGGCTCAACGAAGCGGACATGTTCCTGGAAAAGCGGATTGCCAGTAACGATATCCCGCATCGCGTGGTGGTGAGCAGCATCTATGAGTTCCCCTTCGGCCGGGGCAAGCGATTTGCTTCCGGGTCGGGAAGGCTGCTCAATCTGATGGTGGGCGGCTGGATCGGAAGCGGCGTGTTCTCCTGGAATAGGGGCTTCCCGCTCGAGTGGGGCAACGTCATCTACCTCGGCGGCGACCTCAATCCGCAGCCGCGCAATATCGAAAGAGCCTTCGACACGTCGCGGTTCAATACGCGCGCCGCGGACCAGCTTGCGCGCAACGTGCGAACCTTCGCCACTACGTTCGGGAACCTGCGCGAGGATGGCGTGAACAACTTCGATCTTTCCGTCATCAAAAACTTCCCCATCCGCGAGCGCCTGCGCGTGCAGGCCCGCTTTGAGTTCTTCAACGCCCTCAATCATCCCTTGTTCGGCGCGCCTGATCTGATACCCACCAGCACCACCTTCGGCGCCATTCAGACTCAGGCCAATCAGCCGCGCCGCATCCAGACCGCCTTGAGGCTCATCTGGTAGTTTGTCCGGGAGACCGATTTATGCGATTGCTATTCTTATCTCTGTTCCTCGCGGGTTCCGTCCCTGCGGCCGAACTGTTCAAAGACGATTTTTCCCGCCTTCCCAACCGGATCTTCTCTGAACCGGTGAAGCAGTTGACCAATGCCATCAGCGAGTATCACTACCTGCCGCACCGCGGAGTCCCCATCGATCCCTGGGCCAATGCGCTGGTCCACATGGACGTCTGGACGGGCGGCGACGAAGATGGAAAAACCTACGTCGAACAGCACACCATCCACGATGACGGCGAATTCTACACGCCCGTCCTGATTGCCGGCGACCCCGAGTGGTCTGACTACACCCTCGAAGTCAAAGTGCGCCCGCTGTTGCTCAAGGACATGGGCGGTATCGTCTTTCGCTATCACACCAACCGCCATCACTACCTCTTTGCACTTGAAGACGGCAAGAAAGCCGTCCTCCGCCTCCACTTGCCCATCGACAAAGCCTTCAAGGTGGCCAACTGGAAAGAATTGGGAACCGCTCCGTTCCCCTATGAGACGAAGCGCTACTACACGATGAAAGTGGAAACCGATGGGCCGAAGATCCGCTGTTACATCGACGGCAAGCTGGTGATCGAGGTCTCGGATTCAGAAATTCTCAAAGGCAAGATCGGGATCTCCTCGCACATCCCCACGCGCTTCACCGACGTCCGGGTGACCGCCTCCGACGCCGTTGCCCGGCAGATTCAGGAACGCATCAACAAGCGGGAAGCGGAACTGAAGAGCCTGCGTGACGCCAATCCGAAACCGAAGCTGTGGAAGAAATTCGACACAACAAACTACGGTGCTGCCCGCAACGCACGCTTCGGCGACCTCGACGGCGACGGCAGAATCGACATGCTCATCGCGCAGAACATCCGCAAGGCGTACCGGAATGCCTTCGCCTCCATCAGTTGCCTGACCGCGGTGAACTTCGACGGCAAAGTCCTATGGCAGATCGGCAGACCCGACCCCTACAACGACGTTCTCGCACACGACACTCCGTTCCAGATTCAGGATGTGGATGGCGACGGAAAGAATGAAGTCATCATGGTCAAGGACTTCAAGATCCAGGTGCTCGATGGAAAGACTGGAAAGCTGAAGCAATCGGCCTCAATGCCCGAGGCGGCGCCAACCAACAAAATCCGCGCCTATGAGTATGAAGTCGGCGATTCCATTTTTTTCGCCAACGTCAGCGGCAAGAAGGGCAGGCATGAAATCCTGATCAAGGACCGCTATGCCAACTTCTGGGTCTACAACAACGACCTGCAATTACTTTGGAAAGGCAAGACAACCACCGGCCACTTTCCGTTTTCGAAGGACATTGACGGCGACGGCAAGGAAGAACTGATGGTCGGCTATTCGCTCTGGACCCCCGGCGGAAAAATGCTCTGGACCCGTGACAAGGAGATCGAAGAGCACGCCGATGCGGTCATGATCGGCAACTACACGGGCGATGCCAAGGCCCCGATGCTCGCCTACGCGGCCGCAAGCGACGATGGCCTTGCGATTTTCGATCTCAAAGGCGCCATCCTCAAGCACATCCGTCTTGGCCACGCCCAGAGCATGACGTTCGGGAAGTACAGGCCCGATCTGCCCGGCCTTCAACTGCTGGTCGTCAACTTCTGGCGGACCACCGGCATCATCACCGAACTCGATGCCAACGGGAACATCCTCGCTCAGGAGGAGCCCATCCACAGCGGCAGCCCCTTGCTTCCGGTCAACTGGCGCGGCGACGGCACCGAGTTCGCCATGCTCACCGCCAGTGCCAAGGAAGGCGGATTGGTCGACGGCCATCTGCGCCGCGTGGTCCTCCTGCCCCAGGATGGCCACCCCGAGATGGCCTTCAACGTTCTCGATGTTACCGGCGATCCGCGCGACGAACTGATTGTCTGGGATCCCAACAGCGTCTGGATCTACACGCAGGACCGTCCCTTCACCGGCAACAAGATCTACGCGCCCATCCGCAACCCTCACTACAATGAATCGAACTACCGGAGCGTCGAATCCGTTCCCAACTGGAAAGATTGGAGGGGAAACTGATGGCTGCCTGTCCAAACAGATTCCTTCTGATTGGCTCCCTGCTTGCCACTGCCGTTTCTTTGCCGGCCGCCGCCCCGGCCGCTGATTTCGAACTGAAGGTGGAGCAGATCACCTCAGGCCCGAAACACCACTTCTTCGGCTATATCGGGCATGCCAAGAATATTCCCTGGAATGGCAACGGGCGCTACATCGTGGCCCTCGAAACCACGTTCCAGGACCGCATGCCCACGGCCAAGGATGCGGCCAACGTCATCCTCATCGACACGCAGCGCAACAACGCGATTACCGTAATCGACCAGTCCCGAGCCTGGAACTTCCAGCAGGGCACCATGTTCTACTGGAACCCGAAAGCCCCGGATACGCAGTTGTTTTTCAACGATCGCGATCCCCGGACCAACCAGGTCTTCGCCGTGCTGTACGACATCGAAAAGAAACGCCGCGTGCGCGAATTCCGCTACGAGGACACTCCCTTCGGAAACAGCGGCGTCGCCCAGAACGGCGGCTGGTTTCTCGGCTTGAACTATGGAAGGCTGGCGCGCTTGCGCCCCGTCACCGGCTATCCGGAATCCTTCGACTGGACTGCCGGCGTCACGGCGCCGGACAACGACGGCATCTTCCTGGTCGAAGTCGCAACTGGCAAGAAGAAGCTGTTGGTCTCCTACAAACAGATGCTCGCAGTGGTTGAGCCGCTGGTGCCCAAGGCGAGAGGACTGGAACTCTTCGTCAATCACACTTTGTGGAATCGCGAAGACAACCGCATCTGGTTCTATGTCCGTGGCGACTACCTCACCAGCGGGAAAACCGTCAACGTGCCCTGTTCCATCCGTGTCGACGGCACCGGGCTCACGGCGCACACGACGTTCATTGGCGGGCACCCCGAATGGGAACAGGGCAGCCGCATCATCGGCGCCATTGATGAACAGATGGTGATCTACGACGTCGACCAGAAGAAACTCGTGGGCGCCATCGGAAACAAGACGACATTCCCCAAGGCCAGTGGCGATACCGCTCTTTCCCCGGACTACCGCTGGATCGTGAATGGCTCCCGCGGCAAGGAAGGGAACATCTACACCGCCCTGCGCCTTGGCGACGGAGCCACTGCCCGTACTCGCGGCTTCCCGTCTCCCGGTCTCGAAGATGGCGACCTTCGCGTCGACGGTTCCCCTTGCTGGAATCGTACCAACGACGGCTTTCTCTTCCCCGCCATCGCAAATGATGCCGGGCACACCCGCCAACTCTTCGTCACGCGCATCGTGCCGGTTGGGAAGACCGGAGAAAAGAAGGGCAAGCGGTCCGCCGGCGTTACGTTCGCCACTCTCTCCCCCGATGGTGTCTTCCCCACTTACACCGTGAAGGCAGGCATCCAGTCTCCACCCATCCCTGGCGATCAATCGAACACGTTCAGCCCTGGTGACAAACTCCTGCGGCTATCCAACAAAGGGCTCACCAGCCTCGAAGGCATCAGCAAACTGCGCCTCAATGTCGATGGCAAGGTGATGCCCATCGCCGAAGTGGACAATCTGCATCTCTTCTTCAATCAGAACGAGATTCGTGAACTCCCCGATGAGCTGTTCACGCTGCAAAACGTGGCCTGGATCTACCTCTACTACAATCGGCTGGAAGAAGTGCCGCCGGGGATCGCACAGATGAAAGGCCTCCAGGGGATCTATCTCACGGGTAACTATCTCACTCGCCTCCCGGCGGAGATCTTCACCATGACGCAAATGCGCAAGTTCCAGGCCTCGCAGAATCGCCTCACCGAAGTCCCCGAAGCCATTGGTAACCTCACAATGCTGGCGCATCTCAATCTTGCCGGGAACGCGATCGAAGTCCTGCCGGACAGCATCGGTAAGTTGAAGAGGCTCCGCGTCTGCGATTTCTCCCATAACCGCATTCGCACCCTGCCGGAATCATTCGGCGGCGTGCCGATTTACCACCAGTTACGCATCACCAACAATCCACTGATTTCTCTTCCGCAGGGATTCGAAGCGCTACCAGGGTCCATCGATATCACGGAAACATACATCGACATCGAGAAACTCTCGCCTGCCCTTCGGTCCAAGATCAGCAGAGAGAAACGCAACACGAAACCCGTCAAGCCTAAGAAATAGCTTGCGCGAACCGCTCCACTGGCGGCTCCCGGGGGGGTGGATTGAAGAACTACGAGTGCCGGCGATTACTCCAGCAACTGCGAGATGGCGCCCCGCGTTCCGGACACCGCTCATGCGCCATCTGCTCATGCGCCAAACGCACATGAACCTCACGCTGCTCCAACTTCAGGTACCTTCGGCTACATACCGCGGAGCTTCGATTCCAGGAATCGCCGGAATAGCTCTGTATCCTGAATTGCCGGATTCTCACAATACCGCTATCCCCTTCACTCCAGTAGAATCCCGGAACACTACGTTGAGAGGGCCACTCGAAGAACCTGCGCCGCCCGCGCAATGGCTCTTGCGGGCCTTGGCCAAGGTCAGAATCGATCCGCCATAAACCCGATAGAAATTATTTGTGGGTTCCTATCTTGACCCAAGGCCGCGAGTTGCCGCATACTCGTTTTGCGAGCTTCACCTCGGCAAACGAACGGGTTTCCGATCGGTGATCTGAGGACAGGAGCCCGTGTCCCTCCTTTCCTACCATTCAGGTAGAGCCAATCCCACGTCTCGAACGGCACTCACCTCAACTGATCTGAAGCACCGGCTGCGTTTGCCGTTTATCCCATTTTGAGTTTGTGATTCACGGAACCGGCGCCGTGCGTGCGCCTCACCGGTCGGCTTTCCGCCGAGCCGGCGGGGTGGTCTGCCGGCCGTAGTTGGTGAGTCAGTTACTGGGTTACTGGGTTACGAATTATTCCTGATCGGGAGACTTATGGGAAAGGTGTATCTTGTGGGCGCGGGCCCCGGCAGCGCCGACTTACTCACGCGCAAAGCGTTGCGCCTGTTGGAGCAAGCCACGGTGGTCATCTACGACCGCCTGGTGAGCGATGAAATTCTGGAATGCGCCAATCCCAACGCTCTCCTCCTATACGCGGGAAAGCACTTCGGCCAGCAGGAGGAAATCCAACAGGAGATCCACAGCCTGATGGTGCGCCACGCCAAGCCCGGTGCAATTGTGGTGCGGCTGAAGGGTGGCGATCCGATGGTGTTCGGCCGCGGCGCGGAGGAATGGCGATACCTCACCGAACAGGGCATCGACTGTGAAGTGGTGCCTGGCGTGAGTTCCGCGATCGCGGTGCCGGCGCTTGCGGGGATTCCACTGACCTGCCGCGGCGTGGCTGGTTCGTTTGCGGTGGTGGCCGGACATCGCCAACACCTCCAATCGCCCGACTGGGCGCGCTACCGCGACATCGACACGCTGGTCATTTTGATGGGGATCGAATTCCGCGACATTATCGCCACGACGCTGATTGATCTGGGACGGCCGGCCACGCAGCCGGTGGCATTCATTGAGCGCGGGTCCACGCGCCGCGAGCGAGTGATTGTGTCGACGCTTGAGGAAGTCGCGCGCGGAGCCGTGCAGGTGGACGCGCCGGCTGTGTTCGTGATCGGGGAAGTGGTCCGCATGCGCGAGCAGCTTCAACAACACCTCCGGGAGGCCTGCCTTGCAGGTTGAACTCCCACTTCTCGAACAGGCTGGTCAACACGCGTTCACGCTGCTGGTGAAGGACCGGAGCGGCCTGATTCCGGCATCGAAGCCAGCGCCGGGAGAGCAGTACCGCTTTCACTTCGATATGTCGAAGTGTATCGGCTGCAAGTGCTGTATGGTCGCCTGCAATGAGCAGAATGGCAACCCCGCGGACATCAATTGGCGGCGCGTGGGCGAGGTGGAAGGCGGAGTGTTTCCCATAGCCCAGCGATGGCACCTTTCCATGGGGTGCAACCATTGCCTGGAGCCTTCCTGCATGAGTGGCTGCCCGGTGGAAGCGTATACGAAGGATCCGGTCACCGGCGTTGTGGACCATGATCCCGACGTCTGCATTGGCTGCCAGTACTGCACGTGGAACTGTTCTTACGGAGTTCCGCAATTCAATGCGGAGCGCGGCGTGGTGGGCAAGTGCGATCTATGCCATTCGCGGCTCAATCAGGATCTCGCGCCCGCCTGCGTGGATGCGTGCCCCGAGACCGCGATCACCGTGGAGATTGTGAATCAGGCCGCGTGGCGCAAGGAACATGCTTCGGCTGACGCGCCGGGGATGCCGTCCGCGGAAGACAGCTTTTCGACGACGCGCATCACGATGCCGGCCAAGGCGGTTGACGGGTTGGCTCGCGTGGACACACTCCGCGTGCAGCCTGAGGATCCGCATTGGCCACTGGTGTTTCTGCTGGTGTTCACCCAACTGTCGATTGGCGCATTCGCCGCGCTTTGGCTGATGGACGTGGTAGGCGCACCGGTGGCGGCGCTGGCGGGCATCGTGCCGCTGGCGGTTGGAGTGATCGCGCTCGCGTCGGCTCCGCTGCACCTGGGCCGGCCGGCTTTCGCATGGCGCGCAATGCGCAACTGGAAACGCTCCTGGCTGAGCCGCGAGATTCTCGGACTCTCGGTGTTTGCGGGAGCTGCAACAGCGTACACGGCTGCGATCTTTCTGCAGATGGCCGGGCGCGAGTGGTTTGGTCTGGCGGCCGTGATTGCAGGCTTGGGCGCGGTGATGTGCTCGGCGCGCATCTATATGGTGCCCGCGCGGCCTGCCTGGAATCTCGCATACTCGATGACAGCCTTTCAGTTGACGGGCGCCGTACTCGGGCCGCGGGTGTTGTTGGCGCTGGGCGACAGCTCGCAGGGATGGATGGTCGCGCTTGCCGGGGCAGCCACGTGCGCGCAGATGATCAACAGTCTGATGCGCGACCGCGCCATGGCCGGGTCCGGTGTGCATGAACTGCGATCGTCCGCGCTGCTCGCGCGAACTTCACTTGCCAAAACACAACGGGCGGGGATTGTTTTGAACATTCTGAGTCTGATTGTTCTGGCGTGGAGCCCGCTTGCATCGCTGGCTTTCGCGCTGGCGGCCGAGATCGCGGCGCGATATCTGTTCTTCACCAGCGTGGTGCCGAAGGGGATTGCGTCCACGTTCCTCACGCCCAAGAGGAGCGCCGCATGAAGAACTGGAAGCGGCTTCTGGGCATCGATACGCTACGCGAGCAGTACGCCTACACCGATGATGCCGTGCTTGGACATACCTCGGCGCATCGCTCCGCGGACCGGTGGGTGAAGTCGACTTGCGGGTACTGCTCGGTCGGCTGCGGCATGGAACTCGGCGTCCGGGACAACCGTGTGGTTGCGATCAAGGGATGGGACGCGCATCCGGTGAGTGGCGGCAAGTTATGCCCCAAAGGGCTCTCCGAACACCACATGCTGACGGCGCCGGACCGGGCGTTGTATCCGATGATGCGGCGCAGGAGCACCATGGAGCGGGGCGGGATGGAGCGCGCCACCTGGAGCCACGCGCTGCGCACGATGACGTCGGAGTTCCGTCGGATTCAGAACCAGCATGGACCCGGCGCGGTGGGAGTGATCAGCACGGGCCAGTTGCTGACCGAGGAGTTCTACACGCTTGGCAAACTGGTGCAGCTTGGTCTGGGCACGTCGAATTACTGCGGCAACACGACGCTGTGCATGGCGAGCGCCGTATCGGGATACAAGCGCAGCTTCGGCAGCGACGGTCC
>JAEUQE010000639.1 GCA_016789785.1 Bryobacterales bacterium | reverse complement strand
GGCGGACCGATGAAGTATGCGGATTTGACCGGCCTGCGCAAGGTCTACGACAAGGTGTGCGAGTTGTATGGGCAGCACGGCTACCACTGGAGACCAGCGCCGCTGCTCGAGCGGTTGGCCAAGGAAGGCTCCACGTTCAGCGCCTACGATAAGCGGAAAGGATGAAGGCGATGCGTCTCTTCGTGATTGCTTTGACTGCAACTGCGCTGCTTGCGCAGGTACCCGCGACCGACTCGCGGTGGGATGTCTCCAAAGGGACGAAGTATGAATTCCCGATGCCAAGGTACGCGACGAAGGCGGAGTGGGAGAGCCGCAAGGAGCAGTTGAAGAAGCAGATTCTGTCGGCCTCCGGGTTGCTTCCGATGCCGGCGCGGCCCCGGGTTCGCTCACGCGCTTTCGGGAAACTGGATCGCGAGGGCTACTCGATTGAGAAGGTGTGGGTGGAGACAATGCCGGGCTACTATCTGGCCGGCAACTTGTACCGTCCGCGCGGACGGAGCGAGAAGACGTTTCCCGGGATTCTCTCGCCGCACGGACATTGGAAGGCGGGCAGGTTGGAGGATACCGCGCTCGGCTCCATTCCCGCGCGCTGCATCAATCTGGCGCGCATGGGATACGTGGTCTTCGCCTACGACATGGTGGGCTACAACGACACCAAACAGACGCCCCACGTCTTCGGCAAGGATGGCGAAGTACTTTGGACCTTCAACCCCTTTGCTTTGCAAACCTGGAATTCGCTGCGCGCTCTCGACTATCTGGAGACGCTGCCGGATGTGGACAAGCAGCGCCTCGGTGTGACGGGCGCATCGGGCGGTGGAACGCAGACGTTCTTTCTGGCGGCGCTGGATGAGCGGGTGAAGGTGGACGTGCCGGTGAACATGGTGTCGGGCATCATGCAGGGCGGTTCGCCGTGCGAGAACGCACCGGGTCTGCGGCATGAGGCAATCAACGTGGACTTCGCGGCGATGATGGCGCCACGTCCGATGTTGATGGTTTCAGCAACCGGAGATTGGACGAAGAACAACCCGAAGAACGAGTATCCGGCGGTGAAGCGGGTGTATGAACTTTACGACGCTGCGTCGCGCGTGGAGGTGGTGCAGTATGATTCGCCGCACAACTACCACAAGGACAGCCGCGAGTCGATGTACACGTTCTTTGCGAAGCAATTCCAGGGCGGCGATGGAACGCGCGTGCTGGAAAAGCCCTACCAGATGGAGAAGCTTGAGGATCTGCTGGTATGGCACGGCACGGAGATGCCGCAGGGCGCGCGCGACTACGACGGTGTGGTCGCGGCCTGGAAGGATCTGACGAAGGTGAAGGCTCCGAACCGCGAGGCGCTACGCTACGCGCTTTCGGTGGAGATGCCGGCGGATGTGGATGCGGAGATCAAGGATCGTGGCGGCATCGTGCTTTCGCGGCGCAATCGCGGCGATCGTGTGGTGGGATCGTGGCGCGAGGGCACCGGCGTCGCGCGGATCGTGTTGCATCCGGAGGGGAAGGAAGCGGCAGAGTCCGCGGTGCCTGCCGATGGACGGCCGACGCTTTATCTGGATGTTTGGAACACGGGTGGGTCGAAGGGAACACGCGATACGAA
>JAEUQE010000638.1 GCA_016789785.1 Bryobacterales bacterium | reverse complement strand
AAGGTAATGCCAGACAATTCGTTCGACATCGTTTCCATCGTGGAGATGCCTGAGGTGGTCAACGCCATCCAGCAGGCAATGAAAGAGATCACCACACGCTACGACCTGAAGGATTCCAAGAGCACGATTGACCTTAACGAAAAGGACAAGAAGATCGCGCTCGCCAGCCAGGATGAGTTCAAGCTTAAGGCTGTCACGGAAATCCTGGAGCAGAAACTGGTGAAGCGCAAGGTGCCGTTGAAGGCCATGAGCTACGGTCCCCTCATCCCAGCGGCCGGTTCCAGCGTGCGCCAGGAGATCACGCTCCAGCAGGGCATCGCCACCGAGAAGGCCAAGGAGATCGTGAAGTTCATCAAGGATACGAAGAAGAAGGTGCAGGCTTCCATCCAAGGTGACTTGGTGCGTGTGAGCGGAAAGGACCGCGACACCCTGCAGGATGTGATTGGCGCGCTTCGCGGCAAGGACTTCGGCATCGACATGCAGTTCACCAACTATCGCAGCAACTGACTTCTTACGGAGATCCATTGCCGCGACGCATTGAGACACTCTTCATTCCCGGACCCGCGGGGCGCATCGAAGCGCTTCTGGAGGAACCCGAGGATCGCGAGCCGGAGCAGGCGGCCCTGGTATGCCATCCGCATCCCCTGCACGGCGGAACGATGCATAACAAGGTCGTGCACCGGATGGCACGGGGTCTGCGGCACTCGGGCCACGCCGTGCTGAGATTCAATTTTCGCGGTGTGAACCTGAGCGAGGGCACGCATGATGGCGGCGTTGGAGAAGTGGAAGACGCCGAGGCTGCGCTTCGGCTGCTGCGCGAGCGCTATCCGGCATTGCCATATTCCATTGCTGGCTTCAGCTTTGGTTCACGCGTCGCATTGCGCCTGGCACAGCGACACGCGGATGCAAGACGCGTCATCGCCGTGGGCTTTCCGGCTCTGTTCCCAGGGCTCGAAGCGCTGCGCGAATGCCCGGTTCCCCGTGTGTTCGTGCATAGCACCCGTGATTCCATCTGCGCGCCGGAACCCGCACACCAGTTCTACGAGTCGATCGAGGGTCGCAAGCAGTTCTTATGGGTGGAGGCGGCGGATCATTTCTTCGCCAACGCATTGCCGCAGTTCGAAGAGACGATCCGCGCGCTTGAGTAGGTCCGCCGCGCGTTCTCCGTCACGGCACGTGGATCAGTGCGAGTACGCCACGGACGTGGTCTTCAAACGGCAGGCGGATCTAGCCGCGATCTCCGGCACTCTGTCGGGTACAGCGATCCGCACGGTGAAGCCGGACAACATCGCCCAATTCTTGGGCAAGAAACTCAGTCCGCAGTTTGAGGGCAACCGCTATGACATCCGCATTGAAGGAACGCGAATCAAGCACACGATGGGACCGGTCTCTCTGAAGCTCCGCGAACTCGTGATGATTCGGCAACTGGCTTACGGCCGCGTTGCCGGATCAGCTTTCTGCCTGCCTCCCGCGGAATCTGAATGCAGAGGCACTAAAGGGTGCTGTTCTTTCCGTCGATTAGCGCCTAGCGGGCTGATCCGGCTCGCCTGGCAGACCATGGGGAAAAAGACGGCAATCATTATTGGAGCCGGCCCGGCG
>JAEUQE010000637.1 GCA_016789785.1 Bryobacterales bacterium | reverse complement strand
GTGTGCGAGATCCTCCATTCCAAGGGCGCGCTGGTCTACATGGATGGCGCGAACATGAATGCGCTGGTCGGTATCACCAGGCCCGGTGACTTCGGGATCGACGTGATGCACCTGAACCTGCACAAGACGTTCTCCACACCGCACGGTGGCGGTGGTCCGGGCGCTGGCGCGGTTGCCGTGAAGAAGCATCTGGAGCCGTTTCTGCCGTCGCCGCGACTCAAGCGCAGTGGCGATCAGTGGGCATGGGATCACGATCGTCCACAGTCGATCGGCAAGGTGCGCGCCTTCTACGGGAACTTCGGCGTGCTGGTGCGCGCGCTGGCTTACATCATGGCCCATGGCGGGCCGGGTCTGCGCAAGGCAACGCTCGATGCATTATTGAATGCCAATTACATCCGCAAAGGGCTGGAGGATTACTACGATCTTCCCTACAAGAGCCCGTCCATGCATGAGTGCGTCTTCAGCGATTCGCGGCAGGCGAAGCTGGGCGTAAAGACCATGGATATCGCCAAGCGCCTCATCGACTACGGCTTCCATCCGTATACCGTGGCGTTTCCTCTGATTGTGCATGGCGCGCTGATGATTGAGCCCACTGAAACGGAGAGCAAGCCGGAGTTGGATTCGTTCATCAGCGCCATGAGAGCGATTGCGAAGGAGATCGAATCCGACCCGAAGTTTGTTTTGAAGGCGCCGCATGAGACGCGAACGCCGCGCGTGGATGAAGTGACGGCCGCTCGCAAACCGGTGGTTCGCTGGAAACCCGTGGCTACGGCGAGCAAAGCCGCGGATTAGGATCACGCGTTGCGGGACACGCTGGCAGTCGTTTTGTTCGTCCTCCTGCTGCGTGTCCCCTTCCTCAACGTCGCCATCCAGGGCGACGACGTCAACTATCTGGGCGCGGCACAGTACGCGCAGATCAATCCCGTTCACCCCACGCATCATCGTTTCGTTTTTCAAGGCGATTGGGTATCGATGCGGGGACATCCGCATCCGCCGTTGAACGGGTGGTTTCAGGCGGCGCTGCTTGCCTTGACAGGCGACATTCGCGAGCCCGTTTATCATGGCGCATACATTCTGTTCTCGCTCATTGCGGCGTTGTCGGCACTTGCCATCGCACGCCGGTTCACCGCGCATCCCTTGCTGGCGACGCTGCTGACACTCTCTGTTCCGGCGTACGTCATTCAAGGCACGTCCCTTGAAAGCGACCTTCCGTTTCTCGCCTTCTGGTTGCTGTCGATCGCGTTATTCGTAAGCGAGCGGCTGCTCCTTGCTTCCGTGGCGATGGTCTTCGCGGCGATGTCGGCATTTCAAGCGGTGCTGCTTGTCCCGGTGCTTGGGGCGTGGCTTTGGTTTCACCGGCGCGGCTGGCGCGCGGGATGGCTCACGTTGCTGGTTGTGCCGGTGGCACTGGGCGGGTGGCAGTTGTTCGAGCGGCTGACGGGCGAAGCATTGCCCGCGCAGCAACTGCTCACTTACTTCCGCCAGTACGGCCTGCAGACGCTTGCCAACAAAGCTCGCAATGCTGCGGGCCTCTCAGTGCATCTGGTGTGGATGATGTTCCCTGCGACGCTGCTGTTGGCCGTGCGCTGGCGCAAATGGCGGGA
>JAEUQE010000636.1 GCA_016789785.1 Bryobacterales bacterium | reverse complement strand
ACCAGGAGCGGAATCGAACGGCCGCCGGCTCGAACGACAAACCGGGCGGGCTCCCCCAAACAGTCGATTCGTTCCAAGACGCCCGAGACCTTCGTGTCGCCCTCGCTCTTGCGCCAGGAATCGGGCACAACCACGTCCTGTTTCTTGGGTGCGGACGCGCGAGGTGACGTTTCGAGATTGAGCGCGGCCCTTGCCATTTCCGCCTGTTCGGGAGTGGTGGCGGAATCGAGCGCCCGCGACGCCGCATTGCGCGAATCCGCGGTCCTGCCCACCGCCAGATAACTCACGGCCAGTGCATGCCAGAAATACGACTGGCGCGGAAAGATCGAAGCGGCCCGTTCGAGGTGTGGCAGCGCGGCGGCGTGTTGATCCGAGGTCTGCAGCGTGGAGCCGGTCAGGAACTGGGCTTCGGCATAGTTTGGATTCACGGCAAGCGCCTTGCGGAGGTGGCTAAGAAATACCTCGCGGGGTGCGCCCTGATCGCGAAGCAGCATCGCGTACTCGAAGTACACGTCCGCCTGCTGGGTCTGCGCCTGCATCGCGGATTCGAAATGCTGCTTTGCCTCGGCGGTGCGCTTTCCGGCAAGCGCGAGCAATCCAAGAGCACGCGCAATTTCGGGGGAGTTCTCCTTGGCGCGGCGGCCCAGCCTCTGATAGATGCGCGCGGCCTCCTCGGAATGTCCTCCGGCGTGCGCGAGTTCGGCGAAAGCAAGATCGGCTTCGACATCGGAGAGCGGTGTGACAGCAGCGGGTGTCTGTACTGGATCGATTGCCGCCGAGTACTCGACGACGGGGAATGCGCCCCGGTCGAGGTATCGCTTCAGTTCGGGGAATACATCGGAGAACGACTGGCCGAATACCTGTTGGAACGCCGCCGGAAGTGACTCGCCGGAAGCCATCGCGGTGAGAAACGCATGGAAATTGGCGCGATAGTTCTCGCCCAGCCGCAGCAGATGCACCAGCGCCCAACTCTGCGCATAGAAGACGCTGGCGCGCGACGCTTCATCATAAACGCGCGAGTCGCGATTCACGGCGGCGAGTTCGCTGGCGGGCAGCCATGGCAACCGCGCGAGCAACGCCACATGACTCTCCACAGGACGGCCAAGCCTCAGCTTCCGGTCCGAAATATCGAGCGTGGAGTAGAACTCGGCCAGCCCTTCTTCCAGCCATTTGGGCAATGGGCCCGTGGTGTGATGGAGGACCATGTGCACGTATTCGTGCAGAAGGATGCGGGTGTATTCGGGCCCTGCGCGCACAACGATGAAGTCGCGGAGTGGGGCGCTTTGGTAGAAACCCCGTGTTCCCGGACCCGGCTGCACGGCGGCAAACTTCGCCTCCGAGACCAGCGCGTAGACCGTAACCGGAAGCGGCAACCCCGCGGATCGGGGCGCCAGGAAGGCAAATGCCTGACGCGCGCGCTCGATCCGCTCCATGGTTTCGCGGCCGGTTTTCTCGCCCGCATCCGTGAGGACGGTGAACGGGCCCGACTCCAGCTTCAGCCATTTTGCCGGAGCGCAATTACCGAAGATCAGCACCAGGGCGAGAATTCTCATTCCCCCTCCATTGTAGGCCGGGTTAGAATGGGGGCAGAGAGAATGAGCTTGCTTTCACCAAGG
>JAEUQE010000635.1 GCA_016789785.1 Bryobacterales bacterium | reverse complement strand
AGCAATGACGGACGTGGATTGAAACATTGTGCGGGGTTGCTTTGTCGATATTGATTTCTGATTCGTCCGTCAGCAATGACGGACGTGGATTGAAACGCAATGGCGTGACCGAACACGAGTCGATCAAGGCGATTCGTCCGTCAGCAATGACGGACGTGGATTGAAACTATGCCTCCCTGGTGCCTACCACTCCCGCCCTGCAGCGATTCGTCCGTCAGCAATGACGGACGTGGATTGAAACCACCGTGAAGACGACAGGCAGCAGAAGGCGTGCGGGATTCGTCCGTCAGCAATGACGGACGTGGATTGAAACAAACCATCAGCCGCCACGGCAGCCCCGCCGACAACGATTCGTCCGTCAGCAATGACGGACGTGGATTGAAACCTCGCACGCCTGCCTGCGCTGCTTGAGACCATGGAGATTCGTCCGTCAGCAATGACGGACGTGGATTGAAACAGCCGATCCGCTGCTGCTGCGGCATCTGCTGTGGCTGGATTCGTCCGTCAGCAATGACGGACGTGGATTGAAACAGGATCTACACGGCGCCAAGTACTTGCAGCGCACTGCGATTCGTCCGTCAGCAATGACGGACGTGGATTGAAACATGCTCATTCCAGGGTCAGGGCTGATCGCGTGTCCGATTCGTCCGTCAGCAATGACGGACGTGGATTGAAACATCACGCCATCCCCGCAAGAAAGCTAACAGGCACGATTCGTCCGTCAGCAATGACGGACGTGGATTGAAACCGCTACGTGCCCCAGATCCTTCGCCACACGCTCAAGATTCGTCCGTCAGCAATGACGGACGTGGATTGAAACCGTGCAGTCGTCATCCGAGGGGGCAAGGCCACCAGGATTCGTCCGTCAGCAATGACGGACGTGGATTGAAACGCCGTCGAAACAATCATGCGCGACATCAACACGGGGATTCGTCCGTCAGCAATGACGGACGTGGATTGAAACCCGTCATGATGATGGCGCGGGCCAGGGCGTCGGCGATTCGTCCGTCAGCAATGACGGACGTGGATTGAAACATCCAGTTGTTGAGGAACTGCACGCCGTCCGAAGGCCGATTCGTCCGTCAGCAATGACGGACGTGGATTGAAACACCTCGGCCTTTGGCCTTCTTGGCGCCAGCCTTGGGATTCGTCCGTCAGCAATGACGGACGTGGATTGAAACTGCACAACCAGGGGGTAACAGATGCTGATGGCGTGATTCGTCCGTCAGCAATGACGGACGTGGATTGAAACGAAGTTGTCGACATCCCTCAGCAGGTCCGCTACCGATTCGTCCGTCAGCAATGACGGACGTGGATTGAAACCTTCGTGGGGTGTTTGTTGGTTGATCCACCGTTGCCGGATTCGTCCGTCAGCAATGACGGACGTGGATTGAAACCGCAACCCCATCAGCAACTGGCTGCACGACGGCAGATTCGTCCGTCAGCAATGACGGACGTGGATTGAAACTCTGGCTATCTTGGCATCGTCCCAGTTGCGGCGAGCGATTCGTCCGTCAGCAATGACGGACGTGGATTGAAACAAGATCGGTCGGGCGTCGGGTAGGGAAAGTGTGTCTATCGCGGGGTAGATCTCGGTGGGGGGGGTAGAAATAAAGAGGGGGGGGGGGGGGGGGGCG
>JAEUQE010000634.1 GCA_016789785.1 Bryobacterales bacterium | reverse complement strand
GATCGAGCGTCAGATTCGCCGTGATCCAGGGAGAGTACGTCAGCCCGCCGCAGTCCGGCGCTTCCTCCGAAACATATTGCAGGAGAAATGTCGGCGCGCCCCAGATCACCGCCTGCGTCAGATACTCCGTCTCACCGGCTTCGACATGAAGCAGACGGTTCTTGCGGCGGATCGATGTCACCATCGCGTCCGTTCGCACGTGCTTTCCAAGCTTTGCGAGAAGCTTTCGAGTCAGCCATCCGTTGCCCTCGGGCCACGTCAGCGGGCCTCGCTCTTCATGCTCCCGCGCCGCGAAGTAATGTATGCCCGCCCATGCTGACGTATCGCGGGCACGCGAACCGTAATCATCGCGGCAGCCGTAGTCGGCGTACCAATGCAGATAAGGCGAATCGAAGCCCTCCGCTCGCATCCACTGCTCGAACGACAGCCGATCCAGCGGCGACGGCTTCGCGCCGGAGTCCATCGGAATGGTGAACTGCCTCGACTCCCGAAACTGCCGCATCTTGTCATCGAAGCGGCGGTACTGATCTCGCTGCGCCCGCGTCACGCCGATTTCGGGTTCCAGCCCCTCCTGCCACCGGCCATGCAGGAACATCCTCTCCTGTGGCGAGTGGCACAGATGACGCTCTTCCCAATTGCCTTGCTGATCCAGCAGACCGAACTCGCGGCAGATCTCGCGCACGAGCACCGATTCTTTGTTCGGCACCGGCAGATAGTGCGCGGCCCATGGATAAGCGGAGACTTCGTTCTCGCCCCAGCGCGAGTTGCCGCCTGCCTGTTTCTCCATCTCAAGAACAACGAAATCGCGGAAGCCGCGCTTGTCCAGACGCCACGCAGCGCAGAGGCCGGCCATGCCGCCACCGGCGATGACCACAGGAACCCGCACCTGCGCGCGAGGTTTCGCGAATGCCACACGATCGCGAAGTTGATGCCCGCGGAGATGCGAATCGTCGACAATGCGGCCTTCCACGCGACGTTCGGCTTTGGCGGTAAGCCCGATCAGTCCCGCCGAGAGAAAGCGCCGGCGCGCGATCGGAGCCGCGTGCGAACCAAGCGCCATGTTCTCATCAGCGCGCAACCTGCCTCCATTCGCGTTCGTAGTAGCGCACCAGCGTCTGGTCGTTCAAGCGATTCGGCTCCGCCTCCACAGGTCCCATATCCGCGGGAAATTGAAAAAGCTGAGGCAGCATCGCCGAAGTGAGGAAGCGAAGCCCCGAGGGCAACTGCCGCGGCGCTTCATACTCGCGTTTGCCCGCGAGAATAAAGCCCCACTCGCCAAACGACGGAACGTAGGCGTGATAGGGATACACTTTCAAGCCCGCGTGCTTCATCGTTTCCGCCACGCACCAGAACGATTGCCTTGCAAACAAGGGCGATGTCGACTGCGCCACCGCCAGCCCGCCTTCGCTGAGATGCTTGGAAAGCAGCCGGTAGAACGCCGTTGTGTACAGCTTGCCCAGCGAGAAATTCGTCGGATCCGGAAAGTCGATGGCAATGAAGTCGAACACGTCGCGATTGGTTTCGAGCCACACGAAGGCATCGGCGTTGATCACTTTCACCTTCGGCGCAGTGAGCGACCCCTGGTTCAGCGACTTCAGCAGCGGATGCGTGGCGAAGATCTGCGTCATCTCCGGATCGAGATCCAC
>JAEUQE010000633.1 GCA_016789785.1 Bryobacterales bacterium | reverse complement strand
TCGAGAATTTCGCGCAGCGAGATCACCTCGCGGCGGGAATTCGGTACTTCAATGCCAACGGTGGGCTTGCCGGGAATGCGCTCGATGAAGATCGACTCGGCCTGCAAGCCAAGACACAGATCCTCATTGAGCGTCACCATCTTGCTGTACTTGATGCCCGCCTCGGGCTTGTACTCGAACGTGGTGACCACGGGGCCGGGATTGATCTGCACCACCGAGCCAAGCACGTGGAACTCTTCGAACTTCGCCTTGATGCGGGAAGCCGTGTCCTTCAACTCCGACTCGATGTAACCGCCGCGCGAGGGCGCTTCGTTGAGTACTGCGGTGGACGGCAGGTCGAAATGCGTCGGACGCTTGGGCAGCGGGGGCAGAGGCTCACTGCGATGGAACTGCTGCTCTTCCGCGGGGGGCGGCAGGTCTTCCAGCGTCTTGATCGGAATCTCGGAGGGCTCTTCCCACGGTGGCCGCTCGTCGTGCGGCGCGGGAGCAAGCTGTTGCGGCGCTGGGCGCTCATAGAAGGAGGTGCGCTCGAACTGTACGGGGTCGACGATGGGCGGCTCGGCCATCGGTGCATCGGCCGCTTCGTAGGCATGAGTGTGGGCCTGCGCGTGAGACTCGGGGTTGGACGGATCCTGCCCGCCCCACATGTGAGCGGCCTGTTTCGCCGTCAGGCGACCCACACGGGCGGCCTCGCGCTCGGCGCGCTTCTCGGCCTTGACTCTCTCCCGTTCGTCCTTCATCTGCTGACGCGCAATCCGCCGGAGCTGGCGCTGCTCGCGCCAGTTGGTCCAACGGGCACGCTGTTCCGCCGTCCAGGTGACCGGCCCACTCACCCAAAGCGGAAACTTCGTCAGTGAAAAGCTCGACACGAGATACAGCGAGATGATCAGACAGGTGAGCACCAGGAATGCCGCGCCAGTCGTGTTCAGAAAGTACACCAGCGCATCCGCCAGCAACACTCCAGCCATCCCGCCCGCCGGCAGCGCCCCTTCGAACGCGCGCACGCCAGGCACCAGCATCAGCCCCGTGCAGAGCGACAGCATCATCACAAGAAAGCCGGTCATGCGGACGAATGGTAACCGGATCGGCGCCGACCGGATCCACTTGATGGCCAGTCCAGCGATCGCCACAGGCAATAGCCACGCCGCAAGCCCGAGCACCTGAAACAGCAGGTCCGACGCATAGGCGCCTGCCCGGCCGATCAGATTCTCGGCACGCATTTGTGCGCTCGCGGTGTTGAACGACGGATCCGTCAGACGGAAAGAATAAAGACTGAGGGAAAGTACAATTGCCCCGAGAAGGTACACAAGTCCCGCGACTTCATTGAGCCGTTCGTGGCGTGTCGGTCCTAAGATGCTCATCCTATGCCTTCGACGTCAAGGCAACGGAGAGCCAGAGCGTTAGTCACTATACCAAACTCCCCCGCTTGAACGAAATCGCCAGCTTGCCCCGTCCGGCACGGCTCCCCGCGGATGGCCTCGAAAACGAGAACCGCACCAATGCGCAGCGAGGCAAAACAGCCATTGCTACGGCTTGCCGCTGAGTTTTGTGCCACCACTGGCAGGGCACAAGGGGTGTAAGACTGCACACAGCAACGGCGGGAGAAGCCGGCTGGCATGACAACCCGTCTTTGAAACATTATCTACCAAATATGTTTAGGAT
>JAEUQE010000632.1 GCA_016789785.1 Bryobacterales bacterium | reverse complement strand
TTGAAACCCGGAATGAAAGCCACGGCCTGGACGGTCTTTGAAGGGACACAGCCCGAGGCGGTGCCCGTCGAGATCATAGGACTGTGGAAGAACGCGTGGGGCCCGCGCCAGGACATCATTCTGGGCAAGATGGGCGGCAAGGCGCAGCGGACCAACGTCGCCGGCGGCATGAGCGGCAGCCCTGTCTACATCAACGGCAAGCTGATCGGGGCAGTGGCACTGCGGCTCAGCGTGTTCTCCCCGGATGCGATCTGCGGGATCACGCCGATCGAGCTGATGCTCGAGATCAATGACTTTGACAAGTCGAAGCCACCCGCCCCGAAGACGCCGGATCGGGCTACGAATCGAGCGGCGGTGGAAGTGCCGCATGACCTTCTTCAGCAGGTGTTGAACGCCAGTGCGTCGGGCCAGTTTGCCACGGCCGGTGCGCTGATGACGCCGATTGAAACGCCGCTGACGTTCTCCGGTTTCCATGACTCGACACTTCGCGAGTTCGGGCCGATGCTGCGGCAGATGGGTCTGAATCCGGTGCAAGGCGGCGCAAGCGGCGCATTGCAATCACCGAAGCCCGCCGCGGGTTGGCAGACCGCATTGCAGCCCGGTGATCCCGTGGCAGGCGTGCTGGTATCGGGCGACATGAGCATCAACGGGCTTGGTACGGTTTCGTACAACGATGGCAGCCGGGTGCTTGCCTTCGGACATCCGTTCTTCAACCTCGGCCCGGTGGAGATGCCGATGGCGAAGGGCGAAGTGCTGATGACGCTTTCGTCCGCCTTCCAGCCGAACAAGATCGCCAACGCGACCGAGGTGGTGGGCGCGCTGCATCAGGACCGGCACAGCGGCATCATGGGCGTGCTTGGCGATGCCGCCGAGATGATCCCCGTCACGCTGAAGGTCCGCACTTACGGCGACAAGGACGCCGTGGAGAAGACGAAGGATTTCCAGTTCCACGTCTTCGTGCAACAGCGCTGGACGCCGTTCCTGATGATGGTGACGCTGTTCAACTCGATCAACCAGATCAACGATTTTTCAGAAGAAGTGACTTACCGCTTCAACGGCAAAGTGGAGTTTGAGGGTCTGCCGAATCTGAGCCTGATGACGATGCAGGCGCCGAGCGAATTGCCAATCCCCGCGCCGATGGTTCTGGCCGGATGGTGGGCGGACAAGTTCAACCGCCTGTTCGGGAATGCGGTAAAGACTCCGAAGTTCCGGCGTGTGGATGCGAGCGTGGATCTGTTGCCGAAGCGCCGTACGGCGACGATTGAGAGCGCATGGATCGCGCATACCGAAGCGGCTCCAGGTGCGGAATTGCAGGGCAAGGTGTTTCTGCGTCCATTCCGCGGCGAGCGGATGATGCGCGAATTCAAGGTCCGGATTCCGGCGAATCTGCCGAAGGGCGATCACCGGCTGATGCTGAGTGATGCGGACACGCTGAATCGCATGCAGAGCGCCGCTGGATTCGTGAACCGCTTCATGGATATTCCGCAAACGGTGTCGCTGCTGAATCAGGAACGCAGCAACAACCGCCTGTATATCTCGATGGTGGAAGCGCGGCCCACGGTGTATGCGGATGACAAGACACTGCCCGGTCTGCCGCAATCCGTACTGAACGTGATGCAGTCCGGATCCACGCAGAATCGTCCATTCATTACTGCCGGAGAGAGCGCCAT
>JAEUQE010000631.1 GCA_016789785.1 Bryobacterales bacterium | reverse complement strand
GAGGTGAGCAAGAGTATTGTCGAAGATGCGCTGCGGTCGGATCCGCGAACGGGGCTCTGATGCAACACCAAGATTCTTTTTACGACCTCAGCGAAATCAGAAAAGCTGTTGCCCAGTCGCGGGAAAACTACTACGTCTCGGATCTCGGGCAGTCCACTGAAGCGCTGGATCGCGCCGCCAGGGAACTGGATGCGTTTGCCGCACAATTGCGGGAGAATCCGCGGATCCCCGATCCGCCATCCCCCGGTAGCGCAGATGCGCCCTGGTTGGTTCCCGGCAGTCTGCGTCAGCAACTCATCGAAATGCGCGACGAAATCCGGTTTGCTGAATCGCTCCATCGCCAGGCGGCCGCACTCGCCAGCGGGTGGTCTCACCTGCTTTCCGAAAAACTCCAACTGGAAGTCGGCCCGTCGTACTCGCGCGAGGGGTCAGCCGGGATGGATCTCCAAGGCAAGAACCGCATTGTCGCGGTTGGTTAACACAGTCAGGAAACACAATGGAGGCCGCAGGATGAGTCTCTTTGCCGCGTTGGTATCTACAACAGGCGCCTTACGCGCCTACGATAAGTCCCTCAACATCATCCAGAACAACGTGGCCAACGCCGATACCCCCGGATTCGTCCGGCAGCGTGTCAATTTCATCCCCCAGAAGTTCGACATCCAGCAGGGGCTCGCTGGCGGCGTCGATTTCGGCGACCTCCTCTCAAGCCGCGATGCCTACTCCGAACGCAACGTCTGGCGCCAGGCCCATTCCCTCGGCCATTACTCGCAGCAGACTGCCGACCTCGAACAGATCGAGCCGATGTTCAAAATTACTGCTGATGCCGGCATTCCGGGCGCGATCAACCGATTCTTCAGCGGTGTATCAAGCTGGAGTGTGAATCCCAACGATCCGGTTGCCAGACAGGTGGTTCTGGATCGGGCCGACGCTACGGCTCGCGCTTTCAACGAAAACGCTGCCGCTTTGGGCGAAGCGAAAAACTCGGTCGACCGCCAGGTGCGCACCACCGTCGAGCATGTGAACAATCTGGCTTCCCGCCTGCGGGACCTCAACGCGGAGCTGCGCGGTGATGCCCGTAAGAGGCTGGACCCGTCATTGGATGCGCAGGCCTACGCCGCACTGGAAGAACTCGCACAGTATGTCGACTTCAATGTCCTCAAGCCTGGGGATGGCAGCTTCACCGTCCTTCTCGGGGGACAGACGCCCCTGGTGCAAGGCGATCAGGCGCATTTCATTCAGGCCGATTTCACCACCACCCAAACAGGCATTCTCAATGATGCCGGCGAGGACATCACCTGGCAATTGAGTAGCGGCGCACTTAAGGGGCTCATTGATACGAAACGCGAACTGCTGCCTACCTACGAAGCCGATCTGAATGCCCTGGCTCAAAGCTTCGCGGAGAACGTCAACACCGTTCTTGCGGGCGGCCTCGACCAGAATGGGTCCTCTCCAACCATCGACCTTTTTACGTTCGATCCTCTTCAATCGGCAGCGACTCTGCGTGTGAATCCGCTGAATCCTCAAGATCTGGCGGCGGCGGACCTCAGCGCGCCCGGCGGAAACGCCAACGCGTTACGGCTTGCCGCATTGGCGAATGCGAACGCCGTGGGTGATGTGAGCTTCACGGAGTTCTACGGTCAGCTTGGCGCGCGGATTGGCCGCGATCTCGTGCGTGTTCGCAATGG
>JAEUQE010000630.1 GCA_016789785.1 Bryobacterales bacterium | reverse complement strand
CACAAGCCTGAAGCCGAGCTTCCTTTCAAGATGACCACGGTGGCCACCTTCGGGCTGCCCTATCGCATTGCCTTCCTACCCGATGGCCGCATGCTGGTAACCGAAAAGATCGGGCCCATCTGGCTGGTCTCCCCGCAGGGCGACAAGCTCGCGCCGCTGAGCGGTACTCCGCCAGTCTACTGGCAGGGCCAGAACGGCATGTTGGGCATCTTCGTCTCCCCTCATTTCGCCACGGATCAGAGCGTCTACATCACTTACATTGAGCCCGGCGACTACGGCGGAGGCCAGGCGTTGGCCCGCGCGAAGCTCAACCTGGGACGCGTGCCCCGTCTGGAGAACTTCAACGTGATCTGGCGCCAGATGCCAAGAGGCAAGGGTGGCCAGGCCGGCGGGCAGATCGCCTTTTCCCCGGATGGCCAGTACATCTACATGAGCGTCGGCGACCGCCAGCGCATGACCCCTGCTCAGGATCCCAACCAGCCCGAAGGCAAGATCCTGCGCCTCACTCTCGACGGCAAGCCCGCCCCCGGCAATCCAGGGTACGGCACCACTGGCTCGGCCACCATCCCGTTGATCGACCCGCCCCGCGACACCGAGGTTGCCAAGACCGCTCCGGTGGTCAGCACCTACACGTTTCCCGGCGGGAACCACACACCAGCCGAGACGTGGGCCAGCGGCTTCCGCGCTCCCTATGGGCTGGCGTTCTCGCCCACTGGAGAGCTGTGGGAGGTAGAACATGGCCCGCGCGGCGGCGACGAGCTGAACCTGATCGAGAAAGGCAAGAACTACGGCTGGCCCGTGGTGTCCTATGGCAAGAACTACAATGAGGTCGCCATTCCCAGCCACGACACGCGCAGCGAGTTCGTGAAGCCGGTGCTTTACTGGGTACCCGTGATCGCTCCCGGAAATCTGATGTTCTATCGCGGCAAGAAGACCTTCCCGCAGTGGGACGGCAGTGGCTTTATCAGCGGACTGGGCTCGCAATCGATCACGCGCATCGTCTTCGATGGCAAGGGTGGAGCGAAGCCCGCCGAGCGTTGGAATGTCGGCAAACGCATCCGCGACGTGGCGCAGGCTCCTGATGGCTCGCTGTGGATGTTGGAAGACGCCAACCCTGGCGCGTTGATTCACGTGACGCCGAAGTAAGCTGCATCGGAAAGCGACAGAATGAGCGAACGGCGGGCGCTGGGATCACGGCGCCCGTCGCTGCCGCCAGCTTCGAATGGAAGTGCAGGCAAACGCTGAGGTTTCATGCTGCCTTCCCGCCCCGAGCCCGCCTCAACAAGTTCCCGGTGCAGCGCCCTCCTTGCACGTACGGACACCACGAGCGAATGCCACAGTGTACAATTTCACAGTTGTAACGAACGTCCGCTCTCGCCCGCAATTACTGGCGAACACAAGCGGCCCTGGAGGTCCACCATGTTTCGACGCTTCTTTTTCTGTCTCGCTGGAGTCTTGCCGCTGCTGTCCGCTGCCACTCCTCCAACTCTCACCACTCTTCAACCCGGCGGATTCCGCACCATCACCCAAACCCTCGACGTGAACGTGGTTTTCGTGGGCTACCAACCAGGCGCGGGTCCACAGAACGTGAATCTTGCCCAGATTCGTTCCCTTCTGCCAGCCTCCTACACGCCCGTCCACCGGTATCCCTCCTTCTACGGACTTCCCGCGGAATTCGGCCTGAAGTTCAACTTCAA
>JAEUQE010000062.1:9183-38420 GCA_016789785.1 Bryobacterales bacterium | reverse complement strand
TCATCCACAGCGTCAGTGTGAGCGCCGATGCAAGTGTCACCGCTGTTGCGGCGATGGTGGAGTGCCGCGGTTCGCCATGCCGTCCCATTCAGCCATCCACCACCAGAGTACGATTCGCTGGATTCGAGAAGAGCTACGACGGAGTGCTGGAGCCTCTGGCTTCGGCTTCCCGTAAGCCAGAGGCCGTGATCGCGAACGCTGCAATGTGCCGCGTTGCCTTGTTACACTGCGAAGGTGCGCACGATTGCTCCCCTCCTTGTTGCTTCGGCAGTACTTTCATCGCTGCCGGCCGCGGCCCAACAACTGCCGCGCCCCGTCACGTCTCTGACCATCAATCTTCCAAACGGGAAGACGGTGGATCCGAGCGTTCACAAAGGCAAAGTCGTGGTTCTGGCGCTGGTCAAGTTCACTTGACCGCACTGCCAACAGTTTACTCAGGTCCTGAGTAAGTTCCACCCCGAGTACAGCCCCAAAGGCGTTGTCTTCATGGAAGCCGACTTCACCGACGAGGGCCCGAAGACCCTCAAGCAGTTCCTTGACCAGCAGAGGCCTGTGTTCCCTGTCGGCACGTGCGACACCAACAAGAGCTTTGAATTCCTGCAGTCTTCACCGCTCAAGCTCGCATACGTCCCGAAGGTGGTGGTGATCGACAAGAACGGCATGATCCGGACGCAGTTCTACGGCGACCATCCGTTCTTCCGCGACGCGGAGCGCCAGTTGCGCGGCCAGATGGACGTGTTGTTGAAGGAGCCGGGGCCGAAGCCTGCTCCAGCCGCGGCGCCGAAAGCCGCGCCCAAGAAGAAGTAGTGTCATCGTGCCGTCATCGGTCGTAGTCGAAGCGCCCATAGCCTCCACGTTAGAATCAAATCAGATGCCATTCGCTTCCATCCCGGAGGCCCTTGAGGACTTCCGGGCCGGGCGCATGCTTGTCGTGGTTGACGATGAAGATCGCGAGAACGAAGGCGATCTCACCGTGGCAGCCGGAAAAGTCACGCCCGAGATCATCAACTTCATGGCCGTGCACGGACGCGGACTGATCTGTCTTGCGCTTCCGCCGGAACGTTGCGACCAACTCGGGCTCCGCCTGATGACGCAGCAAAACACGTCGCAGTTCGGCACGGCGTTTACTGAGTCCGTCGACGCCGCAACGGGTGTGACTACCGGAATCTCCGCCAGTGACCGTTCGCATACCATTCAGGTCTGCATGCGGCCCGACGCGGGGCCGGGTGACCTTGCCCGTCCCGGCCACCTGTTCCCATTGCGTGCGCGCGAAGGTGGAGTGCTGGTTCGATGTGGTCAAACCGAGGCAGCCGTCGATCTGGCGCGCCTGGCGGGTCTGCAGCCCGGTGGCGTGATTTGCGAAATCATGAACGACGACGGGACCATGGCACGGGTGCCGGACCTCATCGAGTACTGCCGTAAGCATGATCTGAAGATGATCTCCGTTGCGCAGTTGATCCGCTACCGGCTGGAACATGAGCGCATTGTGCAACGCATCGCGACGGGGCACATCCGCACGGATTTCGGGGCGTTTCAGTCCGTCGCATACACAAGCACGGTCGATTCTCATCAGCATCTTGCGCTGGTCTATGGCGACGTGCGCGAACGTGAGAACGTGCTGGTGCGTGTGCATTCGCGCTGTGTCTACGGCGATGTGTTGGGATCACTGGACTGCGACTGCGGGCAGATTGTGCGCGGCGCTTTGCAACAGATCACGCAGGATGGGGCGGGTGTGTTTGTCTATCTGCATCACACGGGGCCGGGCATGCGGCTGGAGGCCGAGACTGTGGGCAGCGAGGTGTTACGGATTCTTACGCATGGCCTTGATGCGTACTCGCCTCCCCCCCAGCAAGGACGGCGGGCGTTGCAGCATGACACAGGGATTGGCGCGCAGATCCTTAACGATCTTGGCCTGCACACCATCCGTCTGCTGACGAACCGGCCACGCAAGGTGGTGGGTTTGGAAGGCTACGGCATCGAGATTGTGGAGCAGGTGCCGATCTGCCATCCTTGAGCCGGGCGTCTGTTCATCACAGGACGCGCCGTCCCATTCGCGGACACTCGGAAGAGCCGTTGGCGCGATTGGCACCCCTGAATCTACCGTAGGATCCGCTGTGGCCCCCAGCGTGCTCCCGATCTGCCCATGAGCGGTCTGAATCTGGAACTTCGGCATGCGTTGCGGTTGCTACGGAAATCGCCCGGCTACACTCTGAGTGCGTTGGTGGTGCTCGCTCTTGGCATTGGAGTGAACTCTGCGCTATTCAGCGTATTCGACGCGATCGTCCTTCACCCAGTGAAGTACGAAAACCTCGATCGCCTGGTGTCGGTGATGGAGACGGAACTGCATCAGGTCGGACCGTGGAACGAGTTGTCGCCAGCGAACTTCCTGGACTACCAGGCGGACAATCAAACGCTCGACGCCTTCGCCGCAATCCGCATTACGGACTACAACCTCGCATCCAGTGGTCCCCCCGATGTCATTTCGGCTGGGACCGTGACGCCACTGTACTTCGAGATTCTCAATCCCAAGCCGGCTGCGGGACGCTACTTCCTTCCGGAAGAAACGGCGGCCGGCGCGGATGGGCGAGTGGCGGTCCTCTCCTATCGTTTCTGGCAGACTCGCTTCGGCGGCGATCCGCGCGTGGTTGGCTCCACCATTCGTCTCAACGGCCAGAACTACACGGTAACTGGAATCGCATCGAAGGAACTCCAATTCCCGATCGATGTTGACCTGTGGACGCCCTACATATTCGGAGCCACCGAGCGCAATATGCGTACCAGTTTCATGCTGTACGGCGTGGCAAGGCTGAAGCCCGGAGTGAGTGTCGACAAGGCGCAAGCGGACCTGACGCTCATCGCGAAACGTCTGCAGCAGCGCTATCCCGAATCCAACACGGCACGCGGTGTGCGTGTGCTTCCGTTGCCAGAGTTCGTCACGGGACCCGCGGGCCAGTTCCTGCGCATGCAGCTTGGCGCGGTGGCCTTCGTGTTACTGATCGCATGTGCCAACGTTGCCAACCTGCAACTTGCTCGAGGCGCCAGCCGCAGAAAGGAGTTCGCGGTTCGCGCGGCGTTGGGCGCCTCGCACGGACGCCTGCTCGCTCAAGTGCTGACGGAAGGCACGCTACTGGCCGCTGGTGCGTCTGTGTTGTCGCTTGTATTTGCGGCATGGGGCATTGATGTGATCCGCGCGAGCATGCCCCCGGAAGTGGTGCGCTTCGTTGTGGGATGGGACAAGATCGCACTAGATTGGAGAACACTCGCCTACACGATGGCGATCGCGCTGGGCGCTGGATTGCTTACGTCGCTGCTGCCTGCTTTGCGGGGAATGCGTCCGGATCTGCAGCGCGCGATCCGTGATGTGCCGGGGTCGGGCACGTCCGGACGGCGTCTGCGAAGTGCGTTGGTGATTGGCGAAGTCGCTCTGGCGGTGCTCCTGTTGGCTGGCGCGTCGATGATCGCCAAAGGCTTTGTTGCGATGCTGGAGGCAGGCAGGCTCCATCAACCGGCCAGCCTGCTCACCTTCCGCGTCGTTTCGCCTCCGGCCACCGATCAGGCAGCGCGATCCAAGCGGGCTCAGCAACGCGAGTTGTTGCGCCGCCAACTCGAGGCGATCCCCGGCGTTACGCAGGTGTCGGCGATCAGCATGATGCCCTACTCCGGGCGCACGACCGATGAGCCGTTCTCGATTGTGGGAGATCCACCGCGTCCTTCCAGTGAGATGCCCGCGGTCCGCACGCTCTCGGTGCTTCCAGGCTACTTCGCCACGATGCGCATCCCCCTGATTCAAGGGCGCGCGATTGATGTTTCCGACACCGACTCCGCGCCGCTACGTGTGGTGGTGAGCAGGGCGCTTGTCCGAAAGCACTTCGAGGGGCGTGATCCGATCGGCCAACGCATCCGTCTCGGCGGACCCGAAGAGTACGCGATCATCGGCGTTGCGGAAGACGTGATCCATCACTGGTTCACCGACCGCGATCCGATTCCCACCGCCTACTATTCCTACTCTCAGATGCCGACACGCGGTCTCGACTATGCGATTCGCACGCCCGCCGATCCGATGTCCCTGGTGCCGGCGGTGCGCAAGGAAGTGGCAGCGCTCGACCGGGAGCAACCAGTTGTCGAAGTGCGAACACTGGCGCGTGGCATCTATCAGCACTACACGCCCTTGCGATACACCGCGACGCTGATGGGCGCATTCAGCGGGCTGGCGCTGGTGCTGGCCTGCATCGGCATCTACGCGGTGATCTCTTATGTCGTCGCCGAGCGGACGCACGAAATCGGAATTCGCATGGCGCTGGGAGCGACCCAGGCGCAAGTACGTGGCGATGTGTTGACGCGCAGCATGAAACTGGTCGGCATTGGATTGGTCATCGGCATCACAGGCGCTTCGGGTTTGGCGTACATGCTGTCGAACGTAATCTACGGAGTCGCTTTGACCGATGTGACGCCATACCTTGTTGCCATCTCGCTGTTCATCGGCGCAGGATTGCTTGCCGCATGGGTGCCGGCACGCCGTGCGACCCGCATTGATCCGATGATCGCGTTGCGCCAGTTGTAGCTGACCGGAAGCTGGCTGCGACTCAGGAAATCTGCCAGCGGAAGGACCATTGCGGCGCATGCACCCCATGGCCGCAATGATCCGCTTCCACCAGGCAGCCGCCGTCCGTGACCCAACCATCAGACGGCGAAACTGAATCACCGGGAGCGAAGACGTCTGGCTCCGGCGAGAATCAACATGCCGGCTGTTACAGCAATCCCGCCGCGGGTTCGGGCACGGGATCCGCACCCACGTTGACAAGAGTGGCGGATGGCGCCGGGACGGTTCCATCGGCGGACGCAAACGTCTGCACGATTACCGGAGAACTCGTGTCGATGAGAACGAAGCCGCCCAGTGGTGAGAGTGTGGCGATCTCCACGCCCGTGCTATCGAGGAGCGCCATGCTGAAGCCGTCCGGAGTTGTTCCTCCGGCTGGTTTCAGAACTGCGCGGAAGCGAAGTTGCGATCCGGCGCTGAAGCTCTGTTGGAAGGTGTTGAAGAAGGCCGCCATCACCTTGCGCAGCGGGTGAGTTGAATCCCGGCGCCGCATCCGAATGACCGTTGCGCCGATTCGTCTGCCGGGGCGCGTCAACCCTCCATGTCCACTCCCGCGGCAATCCGTCGCCAGAACATCTGGAGACGTTGGAAAACGCCAAACGCGAGGAGAAAACAAAACAATGCCAACATACAAGAACCCGCCGTACAGCGTGGAGGTCGCCGACGACGGAAAGATACTGGTCAAAGACGGAGACACGCTCAGTAAGTACTCGTGGGCGATTTACGGTAACTACGATACGCTCGATGTGTTCCGCCGCCCCAATGGGCCGGGTGCCCCTAAGCCGATCGAGAACAAGAACCTCATCCGAACCGGAGAGACGCTCATTCACCTGCCGCACTATCCGGGGCCGAACCGCCCGCCAGGCAAGACACCCGGGCACTATCCAGGCCCTCTCCCACCGCCGGCCGCGCGAAAGAAAGTAGACCTGAACGCTCCGGGCAACTTTGAGGTCCCACTTACATCGGAGTTGTCTTACAAGTTCACGGTGCCTCCTGGGGAACCCGCCGTGAAGGGCCTCTTCCTTCTTCAAGGTGAGTTCTCGGTTGACGTCCGCCTTACGCCGAAAGACGGATGGCCCGCCAGGGTCTCCGTATCGAAGTCAGAGGTGAAGGCAGCCATTGAGGGGGACTTCACGGAGAGATTGGAGGCAAGCTTCGGTGTGGCACTTGGCAAAGATCAGGGGAAGCGTATTTTCGAGGCCGCCCGTTCAGGAATGCTCGACAACTACCGGTCCGCACTGGGCGGTCTTCTCGAGGCGACTCTGCAATATGATCTGATCCGCTGGGGCAAGCTGACAGGCTCGGCCGAGGCGAGCCTGAACCTCGACATCTTCAAGACGCCAGTACATCTCGGGTTCAGCGCAACAGTTGACGATGATTGGTTCCTGGCCGGCTCGATGCACCACGTCAGGATCACGTACAAAGCGATGGTGAAGTGTGGGCTCTCACCCAAGGGCTGGTATCACCTTGTCTACACGATCGGGAAATCCGCTGCCATGCAGTTCGCAAAGCAGTTGGGGCAACGTGTGGTGCAGTGGCTGATCGCCGAAGGCGTATTCACGGCGGGTGGCGCGGTTCTCAGTGGAATCGTCGCATCGCTCGGCCTGGCGGCGCTGGTTGCGTGGGCGTATGACCGCGCTCTCCACGGCAATGAGATCGAAGCGCTGGCGACGTGGTACGAGAGCGGCTATATCCGCGCGGTGTTTGAAGACTGGTACAACCCGCAACTGCCGTCCAATGGCGCCCTTCAGCAGAAGTTGGCTTACATGGGTGCCAAGGATGCGGTGGTGGACGCGCGCGCGACGCTGAAGGAGTACGGCACCGCTGATGTTGACCAGATGAGTGACCGGCAGGCCTTGCTTTCCTTCCGCATGCTGGTCATCGAGGCATGCAACGGCAACACCGCCGGGGCGAGACTCGCACTTCGCGGCGCCATCAAGGATCGCGCACGGCAGATCCTTCAGTCGAAGTAGCGACTATCCGCGTGCTCCACGGGAGCGCAGGAACTCCACCATCTTTACGTGCTTCGCTTTCATCGCGAGCGCCAGTGGAGTTCCTGGCGCGATCCGCGATGTCGAGACGGAATTCAGATCCGCGCCCTTGGCCAAAAGCAGTTCGGCCAATTCGACATGACCGCGCCGTGCCGCGAAGTGCAGCGCTGTCTGACCAAGCCCTCGCTGATCCACATCCAGCCCGCGGCTGATCAGAAGTTCCGCTATGTCGATCCTCGGATCGGCAAAGGCGGTGTAGTGCATCAGGCCCTGATCATGCGCACCACGCTCGTGGAGCACTCTCGCATCCTCGGCGACCATGCGGCGCACCAGCGGCGTCTCGCCCAGTACAACGGCGGTGCATGTCGACAGCGGAGCGCCCGCCTCCAGCAGATACCGCACGATCGGCAAGTTGCCAACGTGCGCCGCTGCCTCCACCGGCAGTTCATCAAAGGTCGCTCGCACGTTCACGAGCACTGGCACGAGCTTATGTAACTTGCGGACGCGTTCCAGGTCGACGTGGGACACACCAACGAACTGGTTCACCAGCGACACTGGCAGGCCGTAGGTATCGTCGCGATCCACGGGCTTGCCATCGAGAAGGTATCGTTTGCCGAAATGAACGGGATCCACTCCCGCGGCGTCGGCGACCCCTGAGGCTTCGGCACCACGGCGCACCAGGAATCGGACGACATCTCGATGTCCCCTGGCAGCGGCGATCTCGACGGCGCTCTTCCGGTCGCTACGGCGACGAACGTTCGGATTCGCCCCGTTGCCGGCCATGGAGTCGATCATCTGAAGTACCGTCAGACCGTCGGAATGGTCCACCGCTGCGATGAGAGGACTCTCTGCCGCGCCATTGACATTGGCGCCCGCGGACACCAGATCTGACACCACATCGGCATGCGCGCCGGCTGCCGCGAACCACAGCGGCGTCAGCCCATCTTCAGTCTCAAGATTGGCAATTCCTGGCGCCATCGCCAATAGTGCTTTGGCACGGGCCCGGTCGCCCTGTGCGGCCGCGTCGAAGATATCGGGGCCGCGGCGGATGGCGGCTCGGGTAGCTGTTTGTTGGGCCTGTGCGGGAAGCATCATCATGGCGCTTGCGATCGCGCTGCTGATCGAGAGAGTGTCTCTGCGTGTCATGACCCCCAGCGAACCATGCCGGGGCCGCGGAAGCATCCCAATTTCGTGTTAATTCGTAAGTGCCTTTGTTCTGTTGCCGATCCAAGGCAAGATAAACTGGTGATGTGGCGGTAACATTCGGCGTTTTCGAGTTGGACACCCGTGCCGCCGAACTGCGCAGGTCCGGGACGGCCGTCAAGCTGACTGCGCAGGCGTTCACAATTCTCCGTGTGCTGGTGGAGAACGCCGACCACATCGTCTCGCGTGAACAACTACAGCAGGCGGTCTGGGGAAACGGCACCCACGTCGACTTCGATCGCAGCCTGAACACGCACATCGCGCAGATCCGCGCCGCGCTCAACGACGATGCTTCCGCACCAAGGTTTATCCAAACCGTTCCGAAGCAGGGGTATCGCTTTCTTGGTCCGGTGACGTGTTCTGACCCGGAAGCGCTCGCCGTACAAGAAGCGGCGGTTCCGAGTGCCGAGCCGCGGCCGGTGCCGCACACACGTCGACGATGGGCGCTCTTCGCGGCCGTTCTGGCTACCGCGGTGGCCGGTCTTGCGGCGACACTGTGGAGCATCTCCCGGCCCTCCCAACCGGTGCGGGTCGCGGTACTGCCATTCACTGGGCCAGCCGAAGCCTGCGAATCGTTGATTGATGAAGCGATCACAGCATTGGCCTCGAATGCAGGGATTCAGGTGATCGCTCTGCGGTCGGTAATGCGGTACCGGGAAACCACGAAGCCGGTCTCGGAGATCGCGAGGGAGTTGCAGGTGGGATACGTCGTGGAAGGCAGTCTCACGGTGTCTGGTCCGGATCGCTACCTCTTGCGTGCGCGGCTCATTGATGCGAGAACCGAATCGGTGGTGAGTTCGATCGAAAGCGAAGGACAGCGCCGTGATTTACATACGCGTCTTCCGGAACAGTTGATGAAGCATTTCCACGCGGAGCCGAAGCCGTTGGGGGACAAGTGCGCCGCGGGATGGGACGATGTCCGCGCCGGCCGCTACGCCATGAACAAGGGCACTCTCGATGGTCTGCGCCAGAGCATCGAGTTCTTTGCCCGGGCGGATTGTCCCGAGGCGTGGGCGTATCGCGCCGAAGCACTGGCATTGCTGGGACGTGCCGGGGGAGGCCGGGAACGCTTTGAGGAGTCGGCGGCTGCCGCGGAACGCGCCGGCGGCCATTGGCGGGCGGTGCTTGCGCGCGCGAACGCAAGTTTGTGGAGTGACTGGGATCCGGTAGCGGCGATCGAATGGCTGCGTCGCGCTTCTTCCCTGCAGCCTGGCAGCGCGGAGATCCTTCATGATCAGGCTTGGGCTTTCGTTGCGGCGGGCCGCACGGAGGAGGGTCTTGCGAGTCTGCAGCGCGCAATCGAGTTGGACCCGTTCTCGGCACGGATCAATATCGACGCGGGCTGGTTGTTGCTGGAAGCCGGCGCGTTCGAACGAGCCGTCAATCAGACCAAGCGCACCCTGGAGTTGGAGCCTGGTTCGCCGGAAGCCGCCGCATGCAACCAACTCGCGCGTGCCTACCGGGGCGATGCCGAAGCACGGAAGATTGTCCTGTCCCGCGATCCGGGCACCATCCGGCAGGCGTACATGCGCGCCAGGTTTCACGGCTTTGCGGGAAACACGGAGCAAGCCGTGGCAAGTCTGCGCGAAGCACGTGAGCAAGGTTCCGCAATGGTTGTGTTGGCGGCGCAGGATCCCGCGTTTCGTGCGCTGCGAAGCGATCCACGTTTCCGTGAACTGACGGCTCCTCGATCGAGTTCACTGCAATCCGGACGCTGACCGTGGCGAATCACGCGCCTGGCTTGGGTACCCACTTGGGATTCTTCGCGGGCATCGGCGCATTCACGGACTTCAGCCATTCGCCGAGTTTCCGCTTGAGCCGGGCGGCCGTGCCAGGTTCCTGTGAGACGAGATCTTGCGACTCCGCCAAGTCGCGGTCCAGGCGGAAAAGTTCCACTTGGTCATCCTCAAAGTAGTGGAGTAACTTCCACGGACCCGAACGGATTGCGCTCACCGGCGAAGTGGTTACATAGTAGTGTGGATAGTGAAAGTAAAGCTCCCGCTCCGCAAACGGAGCATTCTCGTTGCGCAGTAGCGGTGCGAGACTTACACCATCATGCACTGGTCCCGAGGCTCCCGCGATCTCCTGCATCGTGGCGAATAAGTCCGTGGAAATGGTGGGTTGCGAGCAAGTAACCCCCCTGCGGCCACCAGGCATTCTGGCAATCAGCGGAACGCGTACGCCCCCCTCGTATGCCGAGCCTTTGCCGGATCGAAGCGGTGAGTTGCTGGTCACCTGTTTGCCCGCGAAGGGTGCGGTATACCCGCCGTTGTCTGAGGTGAAGACGATGAGAGTGCGGTCCAGCAACTCCTTTTCGCGAAGCCGCGCCGCCACCCTTCCGACGTTTTGATCCAGGTTGTGGATCATCGCCGCGGTGACCGGATTTTGATGCTTCATCTCCGGCCGGAGCTTGCGCTGATAGTGCTCGACAAGGGCGGCCGGGGCTTCGATGGGAGTGTGTGGAGCATGATGGGCAAGATACAGGAAGAAAGGCAGGTTACCCGCATAGTCGATCACCCGCAGCGCCTCGTCTGTAAGACGGTCAGTCAAATACTCGCCGGGTTTTCCCATGTCGAGGCGTGGCATGTAACGGAATTCACGAAAACGGTGCATCCCGCGGTAGGGATAATAGTAAGTTTCTGGAGCGCCCCAGTGCGATCCGCCGATGTTGATATCGAAACCCTGCGTTTCCGGATAATGGTTCGCATCGCCAAGGTGCCACTTGCCGACGGCCGCGGTGAGGTAGCCGCGCTCCTTGCAGATTTCGGCGATGGTCTTCTCTTCGAGCGGAAGATTGCCTCGGACAACCGGCGGAATCAGCTTACGATCCTGCGGGGGCGTCGCCGTCGACTCGTACCAGATGGTCATCCCGAGCCGCGCGGGATGCTTGCCCGTCATGATGGAAGCACGGGTCGGGGTGCAGACGGGCGACGCCGAATGCGCGTCCGTGAATCGCACGCCCTCCGCGGCAAGCCGGTCGATATTCGGCGTCTCATGCAGATCCGCGCCGTAGCACGCAAGGTCGGACCAGCCGAGATCGTCGGCGAGAATGAACACGATGTTCATGGGCGCGGGTTGCCAGGCGCGAGCGGCGGTGGCGGCGCCCAGCGAGCCGAGAAACGTACGTCGTTGCACGCCATGAATGTATCAGATACCGGCCCCGCAAACGCGGCCTTCGCGCCGTCTGATACGATGGCCTTAGCAAGGAGCTGTTCCCCACTACATGAGTTCCCGCCGTAATTTCATCGGAAGTGTCGCTACCGGTCTGGCCGGAAGCCTTGCTCCGTCCAGCGTGCTCGGTGCGAATGATCGTGTGCGCCTCGGCATCATCGGCGCAGGCGATCGCGGCATGGAGATCGTGCGAGAAGCAATGCAGTGCCCGAACACGGAGTTTGTGGCATTCGCCGACGTGTACACGCGCCGGTTGGAGGCAGCCAAACAGTTGGCGCCGGCGGCGAAGACTTATCTGGACCATCGCTACCTGATCGAGGACAAGACCATTGATGCAGTGCTCATCGCCACCCCGCAACACCTGCACTGTGAGCATTTCGTGGCATCGCTCGAAGCCGGCAAGCATGTGTATCAGGAAAAGACGATGGCCTTCCACGTGGAGCATGCCAAGCGAATGCGCGCCGCGCATCAGAAGGTGGCCGGCAAGCGCACGGTGCAGATCGGGCATCAGGCTTGCTCGTCGGGTCTGATGGAGGATGCGACGGCATTCGTGAAGTCGGGCAAGCTGGGCAAGATCACGATGATCGAAGCCCACATGTTCCGCAATACGCCGCATGGCAAGCCGCAGTGGGCGCGCCCGCTCTATCCCGACATGACACCCGAGAACGTCCTGTGGAGCCAGTTTCTGGGTGAAGCTCCGAAGCGTGACTTCGATGCCAACCGCTATGCCAACTGGCGCTTTTTCTGGGACTATTCGGGCGGAAACGTGTTCGAGAACATGTGCCACCAGCTAGCCTTTTGGTCCCGCCCGCTGGCTCTTCAGATCCCGAAGTCCGTCACCATGACGGGCGGAGTGTATCTGTGGAAAGACGGCCGGGAAGTGCCCGATACGATGTCTGTTGCCATGGAACATTCCGAGGACGTTTTGTTTTCGTGGGTTTCGGGCTTTGGCAACAATCAACTCGGCGCCGGGGAGAGTGTTCTTGGCACCGACGGAACGATCCTCAAATCGCAGCAGATCCGCCTTGCTCCGCAGAAGGTGAATCAGCCGAAGGGCGAAGAGATCGTAGGCGAATCGCGAACTCAGCCGCGCGCGCACATGCAGAACTTCCTCGACTGCATTCGCTCCGGCAAGGAAACCAACTGTCCCGTTGACCTCGGCTTCCGGGTGTCGGTGGCCTGCCGTATGGCCGTGGAAAGCTACCGGCGGCAGCGCGCGGTCCGTTGGGACGCAACCAAAGAAGAAATCATCTAGCGAACTATGACGTTCGACTTCAGCGCCGAACAGATCCAACTGCGCAAATCGGTGCGCGAGTTTGCCGAGGCCGAGATCGCGCCTCATGTCATGGAGTGGGATGAGTCGCAGACCTTCCCCGCCGAAGTGATCCGGAAGTGCGGCCAGTTGGGATACATGGGCTCGATCTTCCCCGAGTCGCTGGGCGGCGCCGGTCTCACGTACATCGATTACGCGATCATCCTGGAGGAACTCGCGCGCGTCGACCCATCCGTCAGCCTGACTGTCGCGGCGCACACGTCGCTTTGCGCGAACCATATCTTCATCGCGGGAAACGACGAACAGAAGCAGCGCTACCTGCCGAAACTTGCATCGGGCGAGTGGATCGGCTGCTGGTCGCTCACGGAACCGGAAGCGGGTTCCGACGCGGCAGGCACGCGCACTACGGCGATTCGTGACGGCGACCACTGGGTAGTCAACGGGGGCAAGACCTTCACCACGAACGCTCATCATGCGCAAGTCTGCGTCGGGATGGCCGTCACCGATCGCGCGGCGGCCCAGCGCGGGATCTCGGCATTTCTCTTCGAACCTGGCATGGCTGGCTTCGGCGTCGGCAAGAAGGAGAACAAACTGGGCTTTCGGGCCAGCGCGACGGGTGAGGTGCTCTTCGATCATTGCCGCCTGCCGCAATCCCAACTGCTCGGCAACGAAGGAGAGGGGTTCATCGACAGTCTGCGGGTGCTGGACGGGGGCCGCATCTCCATTGCGGCGCTTTCCGTCGGCATCGCAATGGGGGCTTACGACGCGGCACTCAAATACTCGAAGCAGCGCAAGCAGTTCGGCCGTTTCATCTCCGAATTCCAGGCGGTGCAGTTCAAGCTTGCCGACATGGCGACCCAGATTGAAGCCGCGAAGTTGCTCACCTATCAAGCGGCGGCGTTCAAAGACATGGGACGGCGCGTGACGCGCGAATCGGCCATGGCGAAGCTGTTCGCCTCGGAGATCGCTGTGAAAGTCTGCGACGAAGCGCTCCAGATCCATGGGGGCTATGGCTTTATCAAAGACTATCCGGTGGAGAAGTTCTATCGCGATGTGAAGCTGATGACCATTGGCGAGGGCACCAGTGAGATTCAGCGATTGGTGATTGCCCGGCAACTTCTGAATCTCTGATGCAGGAACTGGCTGACCGAATCCTCGCCGGCGACCTGCGATCCCTGGCGCGGGCCGCCACGCTCATCGAGAATCGCAGTCCGAGGGCCGAGGAGTTGCTGCGGCTGCTATTCCCGCATACCGGCCGCGCGGCGATCATCGGGATCACCGGCGCGCCCGGCGCTGGCAAAAGCACGCTGGTGAACCAGCTCGCGCGGCATGCGCGCAAAGGCGGGGCCACCATCGGCATTCTTGCCGTCGACCCATCCAGTCCATTTTCCGGTGGCGCCATCCTCGGCGATCGGATTCGCATGCAACAGCATCATGCCGATCCGGGTGTGTTCATCCGCAGCATGGCCACTCGCGGTCAACTCGGAGGCCTGGCATCGGGCACTCTCGCGATGTCGATGCTGCTCGACGCCGCAGGCCGCGATCTTGTCCTCATCGAGACGGTGGGTGTCGGGCAGGACGAGGTGGAGGTTTCGAAGGTCGCCGATGTTACCCTCGTCGTGTTAGTACCAGGGATGGGCGACGATGTGCAAGCGATCAAAGCGGGAATCATGGAGATCGCGGATATCTTTGTACTGAATAAGTCCGATCATCCTGAAACGCTGCGCTTTGAGCAGGAACTTAGGGCTATGCTAGCTATAGGACCTAGGTCCTCGGTAGTACCAGTGATCAAGACGATCGCGACCGATGGGTCGGGAGTTGAGGAAACTCTCACCATGGTTCGTACTATCCGTGAACGCAAGCACAGGGATCTTGTTCAGCTATGGTACGAGCGCCTGTTGGAGATGCTTCGCGAGCGTCTTATCTCACTGATTCCAAAAGATCTTATTCGCGAGCAGGCGCAGCTCATTGCCACCCGGCAAACGGACCCGTTCGAAGTACTTGACCACCTCACCGCAAAGATACAGTACCCACAGTCTGGAACCAGCTTCCTACTCCATAAGTAGTTTCGCTCTCGTACCCGCTAGTATACTCTGATTCTCTCAAGAGTAGAGCCGCGCGACAATCGATACACAGAGGAAGTTACTCGACCGGATTCTTTTGGTAATTCGGGAGGCTTCAAATCCATAAGTATTGGAGAGACTATGATGCGCGGCAAGGTGGTTGGCATTTTGTGGTCGGGGCTGTTAGCGGCAGCGGTGGCGCAGGGAGCGACCATCATGCATGTTCGTGCAGACTCCACGCAAGCCCTTGACTACGGTCTGCTGAGGCAAGGCACGTTCATGGAAGCGCAGGGCACTGCGACGAACGGTACGATCGGCGCAACCTCCTCCGGATTGTTCAGTCTCCAGGTGGCGCTGAACTCCGCGTTCTTCCCCGCACAGAGCGTCTACGCGTTTTGCGCCGAGCCGGCACAGTCAATCTCCGGAAGCAGCCTGCCCACAACCTTCCTTTCGGGCACCCTGACGGAAGCGGGACTCAATGCCACGCAGCAAGCCCTGTTGATGACTCTATGGCATCATGCCTTCGCGATGGCAGTAGCGACCTCTTCGCCCGCGGGCACCCCAGCCGTGAGAGCGGCGGCGTTCCAGTGGCTGACTTGGGACATCCTCGGCGATGCAACCTCCAGCGGCGGGGTGATCGACCTCACCAGTGGCAGCGTGCGACTGGATACGGCCGCGACGGGAAACACGGCTTCCGTGCGCACTCTCGCAACCACTTGGGGCAACAATATCAACAACGGAACCTGGTCGTCTGCTACCCGTGACCTGCGGGTCCTTCAGAATAGCGGTCTCCAGAACCTGATCTACGAGAATCCGGGCACCTCCACTCCGGAGCCTCCAACGATGGCGATTGCCGGGCTGGCCTTGGTCCTGATCTCCTACGTCGGACGCAAACACGGGCGCATGTTCGTGTGAGCCGGGTGGATGACTGCACTTGTTGGTTGCTTCTCGCGGCTCGCATCTCATTGTCACTTTCTGTGTGGTGGCCGAATGGCCACGATGCCCGAAATCGGGAATCGGCAATTTGAGATTGGGCCGCGGGCGGCATGACGGACTCGCGTTGACCACCGGGTTCAGATCCACCTCCTCGTTACGCACCCCCCTCGCTCCTCTACCCTCCCGAGCCCCAGTTCGCCGCAACCCCAGCGTCAGGCTTGCATGATTCCACCTGGGCGCTCCGGGGGAGATCGGCTGTGCTTGCCACCATGCCTTCCTGTCTGCCTCCCGGTGGCGTGCCCGGCAACGGGTGTACGATAGAGGTTCCCGATTTTATGCGTCACTACATAGTGTTTGGCCCGCAGGGTTCAGGAAAAGGCACACAAAGCCGCCTGCTCTGCGCTGATTATGACTTGGTTCACATCTCGATCGGCGATATCTTCCGCTGGCATGTGGCGCATCACACCAAACTGGCGGCAAAGATCCGGCGTATTACCGACGCGGGCTTGCTGGTTCCCGATGAAATCGTCGAAGAGGTGGTTCGCAAGCGCTTAGAGGAGCACGATTGGAACTATGGATTCGTGCTCGATGGATTCCCCCGCACTCTGCGTCAGGCTGAGTATCTGTTCGAGAACTGGAACATGGACAAGGTGATTTACCTGGACATTGCCGACGAAGTGGTGCACGACCGTGTGATGATGCGTGCACGGGTCGGCGAGGGCGCCGGCTTTACCAAGCGCGTGGACGATAACCCTGAAGCGCTCAAAGTGAGGCTTCAGGAATATCACGAGAAGACGCGTCCGCTACTCGAACTCTACCGGCGCAAGGGCATGCTCATCTCGGTGGAAGCATCGCGAGGAATCGAAGAGATCTACATCGAGGTGCGTCAGCGATTGGGACTGCCCGAGCCCTTGCGCGCCAGCGTGGTCAGCAGCGCCGGATAGGTTCCGCTAGACCGCGTCGCCAAACGAATCCGAAGTTTGCCGGGTCCACTGTTTCAACAGCGCACGATGTGATTCGAGCGTCTTGCGATGCGCGGCCGACTCAGCCAGATTGCGGTTCTCGCCCGGGTCCTTGTCCAGGTCGAAGAGCATTTCGCGTCGCGCCCCGGAGTTGTGCGTGATGAACTTGTAACGGGCAGTCCGAAGCATTCGCCCCTCGCGCGAGGCCTCCTTGTAGCGCAGTTCTGAAACCACAAATTGGCGTGGCTTGGGTGCCAGCAGATTCTGGCCCACGCAGGTTGCTGGCGCCTGCAAACCCGCCAGACCGCAGAATGTCGGCATGAGGTCTTCGAGTGAAACGAGATTGCGGCTCCGCTTGCCTGCCGGCACGCCCGGCCCGCTGAGCAGCAGCGGGACCCGCACGGTCTCTTCCCAGAACGCTGCCTTCTGGACCCACCGATGGGCGCCCATGCCCTCGCCGTGGTCAGAACAAAAGGCCACGATTGTGTTTTGGGCCAATCCGCTCTCCCGGAGTGCCGCAAGCACGCGCCCCACTTGCGCATCCACGTCCTCTACCATGCGGTAGTAGTCGTGCAGATAGTGGCGGAACTCGTCCGGGCCCCATTGCGAGGCAATCCGCACTGCTTGCGACATCAGATCGTAGCCCTGCTCGCGGTGATACTGGATTGCCTCGGGCTCACGGGGATCGATCTCCAGATGGCGAGGCGCCGGCGGAAAGCGATCGAGATTCGGATGCGGGCGGCGCCCCTCATGCTGCCGGATCCACTCGCAGATGTCGTGCGGATTCATGAAGGAAGCTACCATGAAGAACGGATCGCCTTTGCGCGCTGCCCTGCCGCGCAGCCATTCCGCGGAAGCGGCGGCCAGCGGCGCATCCATCTTCGCCCCCATCGCATTTCCACCGATGATCTTGTCGAAGCCCGTCATTCCGTCGAAGGATTTCGGCAGATGCCACTTGCCCCCGTATGCCGTCTCGTAGCCGGCCTGCCGGAACACTTCGCCGAGCGTCGGCAAGCCGTCGCGGATGGCGCGGCCATTCACCATCACCCCTGTCTGATGCGGCATCGCGCCGGAGAAGATGCTGCTTCGGGACGGGGAGCAGACCGGGTAAGGACAATACGCGGCTTCAAATCGCGTGCCCGAGGCTGCGATCGAATCCATCGCCGGCGTTCGCACCCACGGGTTGCCGGCGCAACTCATCGCATGGTGCGTCTGCTGATCCGTGAGCAGGAACAGGATGTTTGGCTTCACGGCGCCACGAAGCACCGCCGGCGCGCTCAAGTGCAGGGCGGTACCCGCAGCCATTCCCGACACCATTGCTCTTCGAGTGATCCTCATGTTTCGTTACGCTATCATCGCCCGAACCCCGGGGTAAAGCCGCGGCCCGGCCCGCCGCACCGCTTGACAAGTCCTTCGGACTCAGTGTAAATGTTTATATCAACCATGTTGACCGAACGGCAGCAGGCAATCTATGATTTCATCCTGGAGTTTCGCCAGGCGAACGGTTGCTCGCCCTCGATTCCCGAAATTCAACGTCATTTTGGGATTCGAAGTCCAAATGGTGTTGCAGGCCACTTACACGCCTTGGAGGCGAAGGGAGTAATCCGGCGGGCCGAACGCGGGTCGCGGCAGATTGATGTTATCGGCGGCAGAACGCGAAGCGTGGCGATCGCGGAGTTGCCCGTGGCCGGTAGCATCGCCGCTGGATTCCCGGAGCAGTCCGGCGGCACGGCGGATGGTTCGGTCAGTGTAGATGTGCAGACTCTAGGATTCCGGCCCAACCCTGGGTGTTTCGTGCTGCGCGTGCGCGGGGAGTCCATGCGCGACGCTGGTATTCTCGACGGCGACATGGTCGTGGTGGATCCCACTGGAGCGCCGCGTGAAAATCAGATCGTGGCGGCGCTGATTGATGGAGAATGTACACTCAAGAGGCTGGTTCGAGTTAACGGACGCTGGTTTCTTAAGGCCGAAAACACGTCTTATCCCGAGCTGCACCCTAAGTCTGACTTACGGATTCAAGGTGCTGTCCGCGCAGTGATCCGGCGTATCAATTGATTCGCCGCAGCTTCACTCCACCCGCAACGCCGTCGCTGGATCTACACGAGTTGCTCTCCGCGCGGGCATCCAGCAAGCTATCAGTGCCACCGCCAGCAGCAATACGATCGTAGCCGACAGCGGCTGCCAGTGCATCTCGCCCATTCCAGTGATTGCGCCACGAAGCGCACGCGCGAGCGCCCATCCACTGGCGAGTCCGATCACCACTCCTGCCACCACCAGGCGCATTCCCTGCTTGATTACCAACCCGAGGACTTGTGGCGCTTCCGCACCCAGCGCCATCCGCAGTCCGAACTCGTTGGAGCGCTGCGCAACGGTGTACATCATGACACTGAAGATTCCGGTGGCGGCGAGCCCGAGCGCAACCAGCGCAAACATCCCGAGCAGCAACGCCAGAAATCGCGGACGTGCGCGCGACGCGGAGATCGTTTCCTCCAATGGGCGTACCTGCGAAAGCGGCAATGCCGCGTCGATTTCGCGAATCACTTTGCGTACCGGAGCGACGGTTGACCACGGATCGCCACCGCCAGTCTTCACCAGCAAGGTGCCGCCGCGGGAGCCCGCGGCCTGCGCCAGCGGCACAAACAGCTCGGTGCCCGCGCGTTTGTCCAACCCCTGGTTTTTCACATCCTTCACCACGCCCGCAATCGTGAACCAGGGCGTATCATCATTCGGACCGCCTCCGAGTTTGATGCGCCGCCCGATCGCGCTTTCGCTGCCATAGAATGTGCGTTCGAACGTTTCATTCACCACCACGACTCTGGGCGCATCGCTGCCATCGCGATCCTCAATGAACCTGCCTTTCACCAGCGAGACACCGAGCATCTCGAATACGCCCGGAGACGCCACATTCCAGTAGTCGACGTTGTGAATCGGGCCGCCCGGCTTCGGAACGAGGCCTTCGATGAAGGTGTCGTTTGCGTTGACGGGCCGCTGCGGAGGCATTCCACTCAGCACGCCAGCGCCAGTGACTCCGGGAAGCTGCCGCACGCGCTCCAGGGTGGCTCGCCAGAACCGGTCTGCATCCACGGGTTGAGGATACGTCTGTTGCGGGAGTGCGACGCGCATCGTCATCACACCGTCGGCGCGTACGCCCGGATCGACGCGCATCAGCCGCCAGAACGTGTCGAGCAGCAAGCCCGCGCCCGCAAGCAGCAACAGGGCCAGCGCGATCTCGCCCGTCACGAGCGAATTGCGAAGCCAGTGTGCTTCGCGCGTTGCCGTGGTGCGATTGCCGGCCGACTTCAGCGTTTCGAAAAGCTGTGTCCGCATGGTCTGCGCAAGCGGAGCCAGGCCGAACACAATGCCCGTGGCAAGGGCGCACCCAAGCGCGACCAGCAGCACCTGCCAATCGAGGCGAACCTCCGAGGCGCGCGGAATGCTGTTGGCGCCCACGGTCAGAATCACTTTCAACATGCCGTAAGAAAGCGCCACGCCGAGAATCGCACCGCCCACCGAAAGCAGCACTCCTTCGAGGAAGAACTGCCGTAGCAATCCGCCCGGCGACGCCCCCATCGCTTGACGCACCGCCACCTCACGTTGGCGTGTCTGCGCGCGTGCCAGGAGCAGATTCGCCACGTTGCCGCACGCAATCAGCAGTACGAGTACGGTCGCGCCCAGCATCAGCAGCATCGCGGGACGCACGTTGCCGACGGTCTCCTCCAGCATTGGGTGTCCGATGAGAGTGTGTGTCTTCGGATTGGGGCGATGGACCTTCTGCCCTTCGGTTGGCGCCCATTCCCGCTCGAGGCGATCCAGGTCGAGATTGGCTTGAGCGACGCTGACACCCTCGCGCAGACGTCCCACGAGCGACAGGCGATGATTGCCCCAACGCTCCATGTCTCGCGAAGTGAGTTGCAGCGGCGCCCAGAGTTCCGCGGGTTGTGACTCTCCCGGCGGGAATTCGAAGCCTCGCGGCATCACGCCAATCACGGCCGCCTTTGTGCCGTTGATTGTGACCTCCCGTCCGATAGCGCCGTCCTCTCCCCCGAAAGCACCTTGCCAGAGTCCATAGGAAAGCACAACCGTGAGCGGTGCGCCTTCGGAGTCGTCCGAGGACTCGATGACGCGGCCTCGCAGCGGCGCGACGCCGAGACTGCCGAGCAGCGTGCCACTCACTTGCGCGATGTTGACGCGCACTGGTTCACGCCCCGAGGGCGAGAGATTCACGCTGCTCGCTTGCCACGCATCGAGTGTGTGAAACGACTTGTTCTCGCGCCGCAGCGCTACGAACTCAGGCGGCGACACCCAGAATCGCCACATTCCACCGCCTGGCCATGTGGGCCACTCCGAGTACAGCCGCACGAGCCCATGCGAGTCCTTGTAGGGCAACGGGCGGAGTACCACTGCATTCACCACGCTGAAGATCGCCGAGGTTGCGCCGATGCCGAGGCCCAGACACACCAGCGCGGCCAGTGTGAACTCGGGGCTGCGGCCCAGTTGGCGGAGCGCAAATCGAAGGTCGTTCCGGAAATTGCCCATTGCAGTACATACGAGGATTCAGGGGGTTGGTTCCGTTCAGACTTGAAAAAAATCGGAGGAGAGTCAGCGCGGCGCGTTACAATTTGAGCATCGCAAGAACATGATTGGCTATATTCGAGGTACGCTGCTGGAGAAGCATCCCAACGAAGCGATTGTCGACGTGGGCGGTGTCGGCTATCAAGTGACGATCCCGGTTTCGACGTTTTCCAATCTTCCCGAGCCGGGCAAGGAGGTTCGGCTGCGCATCCATACGCATGTGCGTGAGGACGCCATCGCGCTCTTCGGTTTTCTCACGCCCGATGAGAAGCAGTTGTTCGAGAGGCTGATCTCCGTGAGTGGTGTGGGCCCGAAGGTTGGCATCACGGTGCTGAGCGGGCTGCCGGTTGCCGAACTTGTCGGCGCCATCCGGGGTGGCAATATCGCCCATTTGACCCGCGTTCCCGGGATTGGAAAAAAGACGGCTGAGCGTTTGGTGGTGGAACTGCGCGACAAGTTGGACGGGTTGGGGGCGGGGAAGGCCGCAGCCGTGCCGGCTCCGGCGGCGACGCCACTCGGTCAGGTGGAGGAGGACGTACTGTCCGCACTCATCAACCTCGGATGCTCGCGTCCGGCCGCCGACGCCGCTGTCCGCAAGGCGAAAGCGGCGGGCGCTCCTGACGAATTCGAGCCGTTGTTTCGGAAATCCATGGAATTCGTTCGATAGTCCTTGCAACCGGACGGCGCTACGCGGCTTTCGGGAATTGGTAGACTTCCGCGCGCGCCCGGCCCATGCCGGCTTCTGCAGGCGGCTTGCTATCTTGCGCCGGCTGCGGCATCTCGATGACCTTGCCTGTCCCCTCGGCTGCGGAAGCGAACGGCTTTCTTTGGCGAAGCGTGGGTAGGGGAGGCATCGGCCCCCGGCCCATTGTCCGGCGCAATCGAGTGAGCGACTTCAATGCCCGCTGAAAGTTGTGGGCAGCGTCATCCCGCGCCTTTTCCGGAAGCGCCGTGTCCTGGCGCCGCCAGTTCTCCAGAGCCATGATCTCCACCAGCGATTCTTCCACCACGTTGGCGGGCCGGAGGGTTGCATGGTGCCGCTTGCGGAAATTCTCGAATCGGTCGGACTGCACTCGAAGCGCGGCGGCCTCTGCCGGTGACTGGTTTGTTTTGCGCATTGCTTTCTCCTGCTTCGATCATGCCATGCCATCCGCGGCGAACCGGCGCCCGATCTCCGGGAGGCTATGAAAATAAAGCTGATAAAAATCCCGTTTTTATGAAATGGATGATTTTGAGAACTGCCAAGACGATTAAACGCAATACTGGTCATCTTTCCATCCTGGAGCCGCGCACCTCACCGTAGCGCAGCGATTCAGCCTGCCGCGCCGAGACTCGTCTCGGTGCAGGGCGAGGTGGGTGAAAATGCGTTGGCGAGCCGGGCGGAAGAGCACCGGTGGCCGAGCGCTTATGATCCACCAGAGGCGATTCATTGGCCCCGAAACACGTGCCTCGACACGAATGTCGAGGCGCTGGAGATTGGCGCTTTGCGGCGCAAAGCTCAGCCGGCCAGGACAGCCAGATGTGAAAAGCCGCTGAACGTTTCCCTGTTTGCGTGCAGCGCGCAGGCCCCCTGCATGCCGCGTCGCCCTATCGAGGGGATGCCTCCGGAGCAGCCGCAGATCCCTGCATGCCGACTTTGCCGGGGCGCGCAGACTGAAGTCTGCGTTGCCTCGACACGAATGTCGAGGCGGCAGCCTGAAGGCTGCGCTACCTAGTTTCTGTCGCAAAAACTCCCTTTTCTTACTGATCAACCGCTCTGTCCGGTCGCGGCCCAGAACTGGTGTTCAATGATTGTAGTGACTTACAGAGCCGCGAGTGTGACGAGGCGGCGAAGCGACCGCCAGAAAGACGAATTTCGCGACAGAAACTACCTAGCTGGCACCGATTCCACTTCCTTCTGCTCTACGGAGCTTCCCGACTCCTCGGGACGCTTCGCTATGCCCTGATGACGAGTATTGCTATGAAACGCGGGCCGTCCAGCAGGGCAGCGCGGCAGACGACGAAGGACGCCGTATTCATGGAGCAGCCGCCATTCATGGAAATGCCGCCGTCGCCGCGGATCATGCATGAGTGCCGCGGAGACTCGCAGGCGCTTCGACCACGACGATTCCTGGGCTGGGGCGCGAACTGGCATGAGTGACGAGAGTTGCGGGAGTTTTGCATAATCAGTGGAGCAAACTCATGGTGATTCTCTTCGTTGTAGCGATCCTGTGGATTCAGCCCCTTGCGTTCACGCAAAGTCTCGATGTCGTGGATGTGGAGGCAGTGCGCGCCACAGGCGACCCCTCCGGATTTCTTCATAAGGTCACGATCCCCGCGGCCGGTATTCCCGAGGTGCAGTGCGGCATTGTTGTCGCGGGCGCCGGTGCGGGTGGAGTTGCCGCGGCACTCAGAATTGCCGAACGCGGATCGAGCCTCTGCTTGACCGAAGAAACCGGCTGGATCGGCGGCCAACTCACCGCTGGCGGTGTTTCGGCGCTCGACGAGAACCGCTTCATTGAGTTCGCAGGAGGCACGCGAAACTACTACGCGATGCGGCAGCGGATTCGCGACTACTATCGCAAGAACTACACGTTGTCGGCGGCGGCGCGCATCTGGGAGAACCTGAATCCTGGCTCGTGCTACGTGTCTCCGCTTTGCTTTGAACCGAGGGCCGGCGTGACCGTTCTCGAGAGCATGCTCGCGCAGCACAAGGATCGCATTCAACTGCTGCTCCGCACGAAGATCGTGTCGTTGAAGGTTCGCGATGGCGAATGGATTGAGGAGGCACTAGCCTACCGCTTCGACACGAAGCAGGTGGTCCGTCTGCGCGCGAGAATGTTTCTCGACGCGACGGAACTCGGAGACCTGCTTCCTCTCGCGGGCGTGCCCTATGCCGTTGGCTCGGAACCGAAGTCCGATACAGGCGAGCCGCATGCCGCGGCCTCCGCGAACCGGGCTTGTGTACAGAGCTTCACCTATCCTTTCGCGATCGACGTGAAGACCGGCGAGAACCACCGCATTGCCAAGCCACCCGACTATGAGCGCTTTCGCGACAATCAGCCGTTCAGCTTGAAGATCGCATACCCGACAGATTACGGATGGCGTGGCGCTTTTCAATACAAGATGTTCGGCGACGATCCGCCAGTGCCGAACAACATGTCGCCTGGACCTTTCTTCAGTTGGCGCCGATTGCTGGCGCGCAGGAATTTCGAAGGGCCGAACGCGCCGGGCGACCTTGGGCTGATGAACTGGCCAAGGCAGGACTATCACGATGAATCGCTGCTGGATCGCACGCCTCTCGAGGAGGCGCGCATTCTGCAGCAGGCCAAGCGCGTCTCGATGGCGTTTCTCTACTGGCTGCAAACGGATCTGGAACGTGACGACGGAAAGGGCAAGGGCTACCCGGAACTGCGTCTGCGGCCTGATGTGATGGGCACCGAGGATGGGCTTTCAAAGTACCCCTACATTCGCGAGTCGAGGCGTCTGATTCCGGCACGAGGCCGCGTGGTGGAGCAGGACATTGTTGCTGAGTATCAGAACGGGCCGCGTGCGCGCTGGTTTGACGATTCCATCGGAACCGCCTTCTACATGGTGGACATTCATCCGTGTGGGGCCAACGAACGCGGGCGCATGATGATGCCCAAGCCATTCCAGATTCCCATGTCGACGTTGATCCCTCAGAAGGTGCGCAATCTTCTGGCGGCGGGCAAGAACATTGGCGTGACACACCTCACGAACGGTGCGTTCCGTCTGCATCCGGTGGAGTGGAACGTGGGCGAGGCAGCGGCGACAATCGCCACCATGCCCGCGTCGCCGCACGTGATCGACGTTCAGAAGGAACTTGCGCGGGCAGGCGTGCCGCTTGTCTGGTTTGACGATCTTCATCCGTCACATGCTGCCTTTGCCGCAATTCAGGTTGCCGCGATTCAGAACTGGTATCCCATCAATGGACACGATCTGCACGCCTCACCCGATGCACCCGTGACCCGCCGTGAGGCCGCGCACGCGTTGTCGCGGTATTTCGGAGTTCCTACAACGGACCCCGTCCAACTCGCACTGTCCCGCGGATGGATGGCCTCCGATCACCGCAACTGGTTTCACGGGGATCTGCCGTTCTATTGGACGGACTGGCGTGAAGACAAGTTTCCCCAGCCGCTCACCGCATGGAAGATGACGCGCACCGGACCCGTGACAAGAGCCGAACTTGCACGCCGGCTGACGGGCACTGCTCTCCCATGAAGCATGCTGCCTCCGCCTTGCGGCCCTACTTCGCCACAGTCTGCATTCTTTGGGTGCTCGGCACAGCGGCGGGCCTGATCTACGCGCAGCAGAAGAATCTCCCACAGGCCGTTGTCGCCGGAGCACTGCCAGCGCTTCTGATGGAAATCGCGATGTACGCCGGAGCCGGATTCGAAAGCGTGCGGGTGTGGCTGAAGCGCCAGAGGTGGCGTGCTCCGCTGATCCTGATCGTCAGCGCCGTGGTGCCGTACGCCACCATGAGTCTGACCTTCGGGAATTTTCGCGCCGGCGATCTTGCGATGGTGACTGCGCTGGCTGGCGCCGCTGTCTTCTGGCACCGCCTCTTCCCGAAACATATCGCTCTCGATTTGTTGTTTCTGGTGTTCGCGGCCTGGGTGTATGCGAGTAGAACATTTCCTGGTATTTATGTCAATCCGGCGGGAAAGCCGGCGCTCGATATCGTTGGCCGAATGATGTGGATCCGCCTTCTGGTGGTGGTGTTGCTCATGGGCGGCACCGGTGGAGTGGAATTCAGTTTCGTGCCCAACCGCAGCCAGTGGCGGACCGGCTTGCTCTACTACCTCTATGCGCTGCTGCCAGTACTGGCGCTCTCGTGGGCGTTGGGAATCGTGCATGGCCCCGCGGCGTGGAGCGGGCGGACCCTGCTGCTCGCCATTGGAACTTTCCTTGGATTCCTGTGGGTGGTTGGGCTTGCGGAGGAGTTCTTCTTCCGTGGATTGCTGCAGCCGACAATGCAACGGATCACGGGTAGTGCGTGGATCGGCCTCGCCATCACATCGATCGTCTTCGGTCTGGTTCATCTCGGATTTCGCGAGTTCCCGAACTGGCGTTTCGCACTGGTGGCGGGAGTGTGCGGCGTCTTTTACGGGTTGGCCTATTCACGGACGAAGAGCGTGCTCGCATCCACGGTCACGCATGCGCTGCTGGTGATGACGTGGCGGGTATTCTTCGTGTAGTTCGTTCGGGAATGCGCAAATACTGAGCCGCATGCGCCGAAACGTCGGCGCGTCGCCGGGCCAGCCCTACAGCCCTTTCCGCCGCAATCTACTGCCGCCATGGGATGGGTCAGTTGAGCGCCCAGCCCTAAACTCTGAAGTTGCCTTTCGCTTCCTTCACTTCGCGCCCTTCCAGACGGGAGTTGGTGCTCATTGCTGCGATCGTTGCAGCTTTGTGCGCCACCCTGGCGACGCTCGCATTCCGGGTCGGCGTCACCGTCGATGAGCCTTCGCATCTCGTCTCGGCATATCTCTACTGGCAGGGAAACGACTGGCTGAAGCCGGCCGACATGCCGCCACTGCTGAAACTCACCTGTGGATGGGTGCCGCGACTGACGGGGCTTCCGCTTCCTCCACCGGAGCACGACGTGTGGACCACCGGCCACGAGTGGAATGTCTCGCAGGAAATCATGCACCGGATGAAAGCGCCCGCAATCCGGCGCACTTTCGGCCTGTCCAGACTGCCGATGATCGTGTTCCCTGCTGCTTGCAGTCTTCTGCTCTGGTGGTGGGCACGGCAGTTGTTCTCACCGGCTGCGGCACTTCTGGTAGCGGCTTTCTTCTCGTTGTCACCAAGTGTGCTCGGGCATGGCGCTCTGGTGAAGAACGATGTCGCGGCGGCATTCGCATTTCTCCTGTTCTGGTATCGCGTGTGGAGATACGCCAAGGTCCCCACCATCGGCAACGCCGCATGGATCGGTTTCGCGGTCGGCCTCGCGGCGATCACCAAGTTCTCGCTTCTGGTCCTTGTCCCGATCGCGCCGCTGGTGGTGGCGGTCGTGTTGTGGCGAGGTACTGCGTTGTCGCGATGGGTACTCGCCTTCGCGGTGCTGGTGCTGATTCCCTGGCTGATGCTCTATTTGTCGTATCAGTGCACACCGGGGCGCATCCATTTCACCGAGTTTCAGGTTTGGAAGGCGGATCCGAATCTGAGTGTGCTGTTCGTGAAGGCGACACGAGTCGCCTACTATCTTTGGATACCGGCATCCTACATCCGGGGGCTGATCTCACTGGTGCAGTCGAATGCCAGTGGCGCGGGCGTCTATCTGCTGGGCGATGTCTATCCAATGGGCAGTGCACTGTACTTCCTGGTAGCGCTGCTCGTGAAGACGCCAATCGCCACGCTTCTTGCAATCGCATCTGGCTTGCTGCTTGTCATTCGCGATCGCGGGAACCTTCGGCTCACCGACGCATGCTGGCTGGTTCCGCCGTTCCTCTATCTTGGGCTCGCCTCTTTATCGAGTCTCCAACTTGGCGTCCGCCTCATCATCCCAGCGCTCGTGTTCTTTTTGCTGATTGCAGGGAAGCTATTTGAAAGCTGTATGCGCAGAAGGCAAGGTCAGGTGTTGATTGCCGCGCTCATGGTTTGGCTGGTAACTCGGCATACTGCTTTCTACCCTCATGAGATGGCATTCTTCAATCGGCTGGCTGGCGGTCCGGATTCAGGTCTGGGTTATCTCTCGGACAGCAACCTCGATTGGGGGCAAGATCTGCCCCAACTCGCCGGCTACGTCCGGCGGCACCGCATTCAGAAAATCCGCGTCGCATATTTCGGATCGGACAATCCTTGGGCGCATCTCGGAGATGAGGTGATGGAGCCAGTTGCTCCGCCCTGGAGTGACGACTACATCACTGGCGAGCGATACCAGCCCAAACCCGGCTATTACGCCATCAGTGGAACGCTGCTCACCGGGCAATTCTTCCGGCCGAGGTATCGTGACTACTTTGCGGAATTCCGCTCACGCAACCCAATCGCGAAGGCCGGGTATTCCATCTGGATCTATCGCGTGGAATGACGCGCTACCCTGAAGAGATGAGGGGCAGATGCAACAGCCGCCGCGACTTCCTGCGGCTTTCCACACAAACCGCGATTGCGGCCGCAATCGCAACCAAGGCCGACGCCACACCCGCGGACACGAAAGGCGAGTGGCGCAACAAGCAATCAGGCATGGCTTACCGCAAGCTCGGCCGCACCGCCTTCATGATTTCAGAGATGGTGATGGGCGGGAACCTGATCAGCCCAACGAATCATGATCAGGTGTTCTATGCGCTAGACCAAGGGCTCAACTATCTCGATACCGCGCCTGCGTACGGAAATGGCCAAAGCGAACTCGGCTACGCGCAGGTGTTGAAGGCCCGGAAGCGCGACAGCTTCTTTCTGAACACGAAAATCAGCCTGTTCGATATCAATCGCAACAAGCTCTATCAGGAGATCTTCCAGAGTCTGGCGGAAAGCGAACAGAAGAAGTTGCTCGCCCTTGCGCAGGATGATATTGAGCGGCGCAAGGCACTCGATCCCGACTACTTCTGCAACTACTTCAACTCGCAGCGGGGTGAAGTGGAGCAATCGGCGCTCGCGAATGTGATGGAGAAGAAGTACGGCCGCACGATCGATCGCAACAAGAACTACAAGCAACTTGTGTTCGACAGCTTCGAGGAGAGCCTCAAACGGCTCGGCACCGATCACGTGGACCTGCTGATGTGCCCGCACGGCGCATCCAGCGGCTATGAGCTTCGCAACTATCCCGAAGTGATCGAAGCCTTCGAGGTGCTGAAGAAAGCCGGCAAGGTGCGGCATCTCGGCGTCTCGTCGCACAGCGATCCGGGCGGAGTATTGGACGCCGCGGCCGAGATGAAGGTGTACTCGGCTGCGATGGTCGCCTACAACGTCGTCAATCACGCCTACGTAGACAAGGCGCTCGCGAAAGCGCATCAAAATGGTGTCGGAGTGATTGCGATGAAAGTTGCGCGTCCCGTGCATCATGGCCGCAACAACGGCCAGCCGGATGATCCGGGGCGCGTGGCCAAGATCCAGTCCGTGGTGGAAGGGCCGCTGAAGGTTCCCCAAAAAGCGTATGTATGGGGACTGCGGAGCCCCTACCTCAGTGCCGTGATTTCGGAGATGGGCAGTATGGCCATCACGAAGGACAATCTGCCTCTGGCGGCGCCCAAAGCTTGACATGCTGCTTCTTGCGCCACAGCTTTCGCAGACGGGAGCAACGCCACCGGCCGAAGTGCAAGCGTGTCCCGCGAGCCTGTTTACGGAGTTGCAGCGCCGGGCCGCAACCGAGCCGCAACTTGCTTTCGCATGTCTGCCCGCGTTGACGTCCAGAGCACAGCGTGCGCACATCTTGCGAGTTGCGTGGTCCGCCGCCGTACGAGTCGATCGCGCCCTTGCCTTGAAGATGCTCCCGCATGTGATCAGCGAGCCGTGGGTCGGTGAGACCGGATT
>JAEUQE010000062.1:1567-9084 GCA_016789785.1 Bryobacterales bacterium | reverse complement strand
GGTGAACTCAACAAGGATTCGTTTCAGGCCGTGTTTGACGTGTTGCTGCCGAAGTTAAGAGCGTCGCGCCTGCTGCCGTTGATTGAAGAGGACGGTGCGGAAGGTCTGCGCACGTTTCTCGATGCCGTGCTTTCCTACCGGCGCGCGGACGCCCTGAACGCTACGTTGCAGGCCGGGGAACGGGCACCGCTTTGGGGCAGCGCGATGCGTGGGATTACGGCGTCACCCCGGCCACTGGCGGAACTGATTCGAGCGGCGGAAATCGCCGACAGGATCAGCAGCGTGGAGTCTCTCGCGGCGATGGCTGCCGTTGTGGAACACGAGCACGCATCGGAGCCCGGCCTCTATGGTTTGCTCGCGGCACGCCTGTCGGCACGCCTTCCCGATCGTGCCCGTCTTGCTGCCATCGCGAAGCCATACAGGCAGTACTTCGAAGAGCCGCGAAGTCTGGCCACCGCGAAAGTGTTCCGGTCCGATGGCACTTCCATCCATCGCTACTTCTTCTACAACGATGATGATGGCGTCGAATCGTATCAGGTCTTTCGCCGCAACTACGATCGCGCCCCAGGGTGGAAGCTCAGCGACCATCGCACCTGGATTCATCTCACTGGCACGGCCAACGGAAAGCGTATCGAGATCTTCGCCAACGTGCCGGTGGATGCGGTGCGCGGTGAATCGGGGGCAGACACGACGGCGTCGGACCGGCAATTGATAGTCGCACGCGAAATGCGCAAGCGCGGTCTGGAGCCCAACGTCGTTGTGCATCGTGGCCATGCCTACCATCTCGATCGAACCATCGAACACTTGACCCCCGCCGCACAGCTTGTGTACCTCGGCAGTTGTTGGGGAATGGAGAGCGTGGATCAGGTGATGCATCGCGCGTGGTCGGCGCAGTTGATCGCGACCAGGGGAACCGGTTCGCACACGATCAACGATCCTCTGCTCAAAGCGTTGAACGGCGAGTTCCTGAGTGGCGCTCCGGTGATCGAGTGGCCACGGTTCTGGAGCGCGCAGGAAGCCAGGCTCGGACGCAGCCCGCTCTTTCAGGACTATGTTCCTCCGCATCGCAACACGGCGGCCATCCTGCTCACAGCCTACTATCGTTACCTCGCCAGCCCTCCCCGCTAACTCCCGCTGTGTTGTAGACTGACCCCAATGCCGTGTTGGTGCGGCGCACTGGAGGTAACGTGGGTATCTTTGTCTTGCTGCTCGTGTTTGCCTGTGGGGTTCATGGGCAGAACATTTCATCTGGTCTTTCCGGTACCGTTGTGGACCCGACGGACTCCGTGATCCCCGGAGTCGGGATTCAAGTTGCGAGCCTGCAGACCGGCTTCAAACGAGAAACGATGACCAATGAGTCAGGCTTCTTCGCGTTTCCCGATCTCACTCCGGGAACCTACACGCTGTTCATAAGGCAGACCGGGTTCAAGAACTACGAACAGAAAGAGATTGCTCTGAACTCTGGAGATCAGCGCACGCTCGGTCGAATCAAGCTCGAATTGGGAGAGGCTTCACAGGCGGTTTCGGTCACTGCAGACACCGCGCAAGTGCAACTCGCATCCAGCGAGAAGTCGTCGTCACTGACCCAGGAAGATATTCAGAACTTCGCTTTGAGGGGCCGGGACGTAATGGACGCAATCGCACTGATGCCGGGTGTTGTGGATACCAGCGAAGGGCGCGAGTCGCCGTCGCAAACCAGCACCCAAGGCCTGTTCCTCGCCGGGGGACGGGACAATTCCAAGAACGTGGCGATTGATGGCGTGACAACGCTCGACACTGGGTCGAATGGCAGTGTGCACTCCATGCCGTCCATGGATTCCGTGGGCGAGGTGAAGGTGCTGCTGTCGAACTACGCGGCGGAGTATGGCCGCAACTCCGGTGGCGCCATCACGATCATCACTCGCGGTGGCGGCAAGCAGTTTCATGGATCGGCAGGATGGTATCACCGGCACGAAGGTTACTCCGCGAACAACTGGCTGAACAACCAGCGCGGCGTGCAGCGTCCACCGTACCGCTACAACATCGGTAGTTACACGTTCTCCGGGCCCATCTACATTCCAGGCAAGTTCAATCGTGGACGCAACAAGCTGTTCTTCTTCTGGTCGCAGGAGTTTCAACGGCAGCTTGTCGAGTATGGATCGCGCACCGTCACTGTGCCTACCGAGCGCGAGCGCATGGGCGACTTCTCGGACAGCCGCAACACCAACGGTGCCTTGCGCATTGTGCGTGATCCGCTCACGGAGCGCGCGGCGAACGGCAACAAGGTGCCCTTTGCTGGAAACGTCGTTCCCATTTCGCGGCAGGATCCGCTCGGCCAGCGCATTCTCAGCGTGTTTCCCCTGCCGAATTTCGTAGACCCCATTCCGAATCGCCGCTATCAGTGGAACCACATCGCCATCGCAAGCGGAAGCTATCCGCGGCGAACGGAGATTCTCCGTCTTGACTATCAGCCGATGCAGAAGCTGCAGACGAACATTCGCATCAGTAACACCGCAGATCGTCAGGAGGTGCCTTGGGGCCTGTGGGTGAACGGCGGTGTCAACTTCCCGCTGACGCCGGTCATCTTCCGCCAACCCGGACGGGGAGCGACATTGCGAGCCACATGGACCGTATCGCCGACGACGTTCAACGAGTTCACTGCCGGGCTCAGTCAGAACCGTCTCTGGTATTATCCGCGCGATCCCGAGAAGGTGGATCGCAACAAGCTGGGCATCAACCTCCCTCAGTGGAATCCCAATCTCAACGCCGGGAACTTCATTCCGAACATGAACTTCAGCCAAGTGCAGAACTGGGCGAATCCTTCCATGGCGGATGGCGTTCCCTACGACAACGCGAATCTGATTCTTGCCATTACGGACAACCTGAGCCGGATCTGGAAGACGCATCAATTCAAGTTCGGCTTTTACTACGAGCGGACGCGAAAGGACCAGAGCGCCAACGCCGCCACGCGCGGCACGATCAACTTCAACAACAATCAACTGAGCGAGTACGACACGGGCTTCACCTACGCCAATGCATTCATCGGCTCGTTCAACACCTACACCGAAGCGAGCGCGCGTCCGCGGGGAAACTACTTCTTCCGCAACCTCGAGTTCTACGCTCAAGATGCGTGGCGCGTGAAGCCCAACCTGCTGCTCGATTTCGGTGTGCGGTTCTATGCGAATCCGCCCACCTACGATCGAGGACTGCAGCTTCATACGTTTTCGCCGAATGCGTACGATCCTGCGAAAGCGCCGGTTCTACTGCGTCCCGCCTTGGATGAGAACGGGCGCACGGTTGCGGTGGATCCGGTCACTGGCCGGAAGTTTGGTGAGGGCTTCATCGGGACATACGCGCCGGGTATCGGTGTACCCGCCATCGGCATGGTGCGTGCGGGAAATGGCGTCCCGAAGGGTCTGTACGCGATTCCGCCGGTCATGCTGGCTCCCCGTTTTGGGTTTTCGTGGGACCCGTTCAAGCGCGGCCGCACGGCGATCCGCGGTGGTGGCGGTGTGTTCTATGACCGCATCCAGGGCAACATGACTTACAACATGCTGCCAAATCCGCCGTCCATCTTCACTCCGACGGTTTACTACGGTACCTTGCAAACACTCGCCCAGACATCGGGAAGCGGAGTGCTCGCGCCATCGGGAACGGTGCGTGCGATCTTCGGCGACAACCCGATGCCCACAACATACAACTTCTCCCTTGGTGTGCAGCAGCAACTGCGCAGAGGCACGCTGCTGGACGTGTCGTATGTCGGCGCGCTGAGCCGGCACCAATTGTGGCAACGGAACATCAATGCGATCCCGCTGTACAGCACGCACCTCGAAGTGAATCCGCAGAATCGCAATCCCGCGCGGCCGAACAACGCCCTGCCTGGCGACTTCCTGCGGCCCATTCAGGGCTACGGCGATATTCTGCTCTACGAGTTCGCGGCGACATCGAATTACAACTCGCTGCAGACCCGCATCACCCAACGCTTCGGGCGCAACTTCAATTGGGGTGCGAGCTACACGTTCTCAAAGGCGCTGGGGACTTCGCCCAATGACGGTTTCACGGTGAGCCCGTTCTATTCGCCGCGGTCCTGGCACTATGGCGTGTTGAACTATGATCGCCGGCACGTGATCGCAGTGAACTACAACTGGGTGATGCCGTGGAAGAAGAACGTTCTTGCCCGCGGATGGCAGGTCTCGGGCATCACGCGCGGGCAAAGCGGCGCGCCGTTCACGCCCGGCTACACGTTGGTCAACGGTGCGGACATCACAGGATCCTCCAGTCAGGCCGCGCGTCTGGTGGTGGTGGATGGAAACGCGCCGATCGAGCAACGATTCCGCGCGCCGATGCGTGGAGAGTTGGGCAATCTGGGCAACAACACCATGCGGCACCCTGGTTTCCTCAACTTCGATATCTCGCTCTACCGCAACTTCAAGTGGGAGCGTTGGTCCTCGCAGTTGCGCCTGGAAACCTACAACAGCTTCAATCATCCGCAGTTCAGTTCGGTGTCGACGGGAACACGTTGGGAAGGAGCGGGCTCCACCGAGCAGACGGATCCGTTGTTTGGAGAGCCAATCTCGGCCCGGCCCCCTCGGCGCATTCAACTTGCCCTTCGCATCAATTGGTAAACTTCACCGGCCGCTGCGCCAGTTTCCAATTGCTTCCGATGTGCGGATCGCACGCCCGTAGATTCGGGCTTTGCTGACGCCCGCGCCGATGCGAAGTTCCGCCGCGCCGTTGGCCGACATGAGGTTCGGGTGGTATCGCCGCCAGCCGAACTGGCGTGTGTCGCCGCCATCGTGAAGCTTGCCGTCGATGACGAAGCTCATGACTTTCGGGCCGCCATCGACAATCGCCGCGATATGATGTTGCGTTCCCACGCGTAACGTCCCTGGGTCCGAGAGCAGCCGAGCTTCGCTGCGGCCATCGCTGAGGATCAGTTCCACTGCGCCTCCTGCGGCGGTCTGCACAGCAAAGCCGCGGCCATCTGGCGTGCGATTGTCGAGCAGCATCTGACCCGGATTCAAATTGAGCAATCGCACTCGTGCTTCGATCGTGACGCCTGCCCGCAGATCGTCGGTGCCATAGTCGTGGCGTGTGGTGGAGCGCTTCACGAACAACGGAAGATCGGGCATTTTCGCGGACTTCGGCATGGCGCCGCTTGCAGGTACCTCCAGCAGCATGCCATCGGTGGTCAATTCCTTATTCTCGAATTGCTGGAAGAGTCCGTTGATCAGCTTCGGGTCGATCTCGTGCGTGCGCGCAATGTCCTTCTGCGTCTCAGTCAGGATATACTTGCCGCCTTCTTCAATGAGGTCCGGATAGCTCATGCGGATCATCGGATCGTCGTCGTAGAGCGCGATCTCCGGCTGCGACCAGCGAATCACCTTGCCTTGCGGTGAGTCGACTTCTTCGCCAGCGGCCAGCCACACCGGATTGCGCTCTTCATACGCGATGGTGCGCCGGCGTGGATGCTCACGAATGAAGCGGCCGCCGTGATTGTGAAACCAGTAGAGATACTTGCCGTTCTCGCATCGCCACGCGAAGGTCGCCGCGCGCGGATGCTTCATCAAGCGGCCATCGGCGTACCGCATATACTGTGGCGGATCCCACGTGCGGCCTTTGTCGCGGCTGTAGGAGTAGGCGGGATGCCCGTCGATAGTCCGATAGACCACGAAGAATGATCCATCGCTCATCACTGAGAAGCTCTGTTCCTCCGCGACAGGGCCGCCCACCTTGGCCGGTGTACGCAGTCCCACCTTTCCTTCAGGCAGCGTTTCCCAGCGGATCTTCTCGGCGTCGCGCTCGGTAAGGATGTTCTCGCTGCGCAGCAACGCACCCTCACTTGAGGTGAAGAAACCTTCCCCGAAGCCGCCCACTTTGTGGATCGGAACGTAGCCCACACCTTGGTGCGCGAACGCCTTGCCCACCGTCCAGAAGAACTTCAGCTTGCCCTTGTAGACATTGCGCTCGTCGATTTCGAAGTCGCGCTGGGGGATCTCGTAGCGTTTCGCAGACCAGGATCTCCCATGATCATCGGAGTACTTGAACACGAAGTGCCCAAGGCTGTCGACGCGGCGCACGACGCCATCCCGGTATGGCGGATTGTCGCCGATGACCTGGCGCACGTTGTCGGTGTTGTGGTTGTAGAAAACGTAGACCCGGCCCGAAGGCACTTTCAGCATCACCGCGTAGGAGGACTCGGGGCCCGTCGCGGGCTCCACATCCACGGGCTTCTCCCATGTCTTGCCCTGATCGGTGCTGCGCATCGTGATCACATGTTGGCCTGGTTCGCCTTCGCGTCCCGACCCTGTGGTCACGCAGACCAGCCATGCGCCATCATCGGTCTTCACCACATACGGCTGATCCGCGTAGGTTTCGGTCGGGATCTCGCGGCCTTGGCGAATATCGCGCTGGTCCTGGGCTGCGTTCAGCAGAGTGCAGGTGGCCGCGATCAATAAGAGAGTCCGAATCGACATTAGAACAATACCTTCAAGGAGAACTGTACCGTGCGCTCGCCGGATGCTGCTGTGATGATGCCGAACGTTGGTGATCCGAGGCCTTCACCGGGCGTGAAGAAATACGGCGTGTTGGTGAGGTTGAACGCCTCCGCACGGAACACCACCGAAATGGGCTCGCGCACCAGGAAGCTCTTCTGCAGCGCGACATCGTAGTTGCGGCGGCTTGGTCCGCGCACATCCGGAAGCGTGCGTCCCACGTTGCCGAAAGTGAACGCCGGTGGCGGGGTGAATTGCGAGATGTCGAAGTAGCGATTCAGGCGAGTTTGCGGTGCGCCGCTGAGGTCCGCCGATTGGCCTGTGCTATTCGGACGAAGCACCGCGGAGCCGACGCCGCTGTTGCCAATCGACGTGAGCGCGAGCGGGAAGCCCGTGTTCCAGGATGCGACGCCGCTCAATGACCATCCGCCGAGCGCGAGATCCACGCCTCTGCCGGCGCCGCTGAGAAACTTGCGGCCCTTGCCGAACGGGAGATCGATGCTATGGCTGACGACGAGACGTTGCGACACATCGCCTTCGGAGATCGCACGCTCCGCCCGCAGGTTGAACTGATTCTGAACGGGAGGTGTGAATGCGGTCTCGCCGAAGATGCGGCCGGAACCATCGTCGATGAGCTTGGAATTCGTGTACGCCACAACGAAGTTATTGCCGCCCGAGAATCGCTTCTCCAGGCGCAGTTGCGCGGAGTGATAGATGGAGGAGCCGATATTCTGTGCAACGGCAGGATTGAACGTGCCGACTGTGCCGTAGTGCGGATAGGGCCGCAGGAGCGTCAGGCGGCTCACTGTGCGTTGCGCCAGAGCGCCCACAGTCGTCGTGCCGAAGAAGGGATTCGGCACTTGTTCGTTGAGTTGCGCGCCGAGCGATTGGAATCGCGGGTCCACTGCGTTGAAGTCAATCGAGATGGGAAGCCGCGTGCCTTTGTTGCCGGCATACGATCCTTCCAGCAGAAAGCCGCCGCGCAACTGATGCTGAACCGTGAAGTTCCACTGCTGGTTGTAGATGTTGGAGCGGTTGCCGCGA
>JAEUQE010000062.1:0-1228 GCA_016789785.1 Bryobacterales bacterium | reverse complement strand
GGATTGTTGAAGCCTGGCACCTGCACCGGGAAGGGTGAGTTGAAATCGAAATTGCCGAAGCGGTTGTAGCGTTCCGTGCGCGGCTGTTCGTAGTCCCATCGCATGCCGGCATTGATAGTGAGTCTGCCGAGTTTGATGTCGTCGTTGAAGAACAGCGCGTAGTACATGTTGCGGATGGCAAGTGCGGGGACCAGATTGATGCTTCCACCGCCGAAGCCCGTGAGCAGCGACGCGAGACCATTGCCGGCAGTGAGTGACGGCGTCAACGGGTTGGGCCCTTGGGTCTGCCCGAGTCCGAAGCTGTAGCTGCCGGATGGCGTGCCACCTTGGAAGGGCGTCTGGTCGTACATGCGCAGGTCCGCGCCGTAGACGAACGTGTGCCTGCCGCGAATTTCGGTTTGCTCCGCAACTACTGTATAGATGGTGTTGCCGCGGCGGATGCGGTCGCCGCCGGGCGCGCCAAGGCCGGTATAGTTGGCGACGGTAGTGGTGGGAAACAACTGTTCCTGAGCTGCTGCCGAGATCGCACTGGAGAAACCAAGTTCAGTGAGATTCACATTGCCTGCGGCGAGAGGTGTGCGGCCTTCGAAGCGCCGCGTGACACCGGCACGAAGATTCAGGATGCGGGATGGCGATAACACGGCGGTGGTGTTCACGACGCCATTCACTACGCGATTCGCAATGATGCCAAGCACGGGTTCCGCGATGTTGTTGTAGGGGCCGTTTCCGCCGCTGTCTCCGGTGTTGCGCGTAACGCGGCCGAACAGGCTCATGCGTTCGGAGAAGCGATGATCCAACCGCGCCGACCACTGATTGCTGTTGACGAAGTTCTTCGGGGCCCACAGCAGATTGTTGATGCGTGCCGGACCTTCGCCCGCCGTGTTCGCGTTCGGATAAAACGCCGCCAGATTGCGTCCCACCCGGCTCTGTGTGCCTTGCGGAATCACGTTACCTGGGTAGAGATCGCGAACAAACCCACCTGGGACGGATCGCGTGGAGAACGGATTGTAGATCAGCACCAGATCCCCATTGCGATTGCGGGTTTGTGAGAAGTCTCCCGTGCGTTCGAGTGGCGTGGGTACCGTCGCGATGCCAGCGCCGCCGGCCACCCGTTCCCGGTGCCCCATGTAGTCGAAGAAGAAAAACGTCTTGTTCTTGATTACCGGACCGCCCACCGCGGCGCCGAATTGATTGAAGGTGAACTTGCCGCGAGCCTGCCCGCGGGCAT
>JAEUQE010000629.1 GCA_016789785.1 Bryobacterales bacterium | reverse complement strand
TGAACATCGCCGTGCTCTCGTTCACCTCATCGAACATGGCGATCTTCAACATCCGCGCCCCGGCCGCCTTCGCGTTGAACGCCTGCCGCCATAGGAACTCTCCCCGGTTCCGCGGAATCTGGTTCTTCGGCGCGGTGCGGTTTAGGTTGTACCACGAGAAGCCCGGAAACACCACCGGCATGTAGACCTGACCTCGCTGAGCCGTCGCGGCCAGATCCGGCTCCAGCCGCTCGGTTCGCCACCGGTCCACGGCCGCCATCGTGCTGTAGCGGCCCACGGTCCACGGCTCGATCCCGTCCATCGCCTGATAGACCGCCCTCCAACGAGGATCAGTTGCGGCGTCGTTGGACAGCGTGCGCCAGTAAGCTGGCGTACCACCGATGTAAGTCACTCGCGCCGTCTCGCGAAACCACTCGATCAGCCGCAGCGCCGCCTCAGGGTCATTCGGCGGGTGCCTGGCGTCGTTCAGTCCGATGCCCCACACCCCAAGCACCGGCTTGCCTGCGTGCTGTAAGTAGCCGGGGTGTGAAGTTACTCCAACTGTCTCCACCAGATACTGCCAGTCGGTCTGCAGGGTCGCCTGCACTGTGGCTGCATTGGCCCCGCTGATGTCGTATTCGATCGCAAAAACACGACCATAGCGCCGGGCTGCGGCCATCACGTTCCGCAATACAACGTCGCCGCCCGACCGGTTGCCGGGAATGTCCGTCACGAAGCGCTGCACCAGCACACCGTCCAACCCGTACTGCCGCATCCATTGGAAATGCCGGTCCACCGTTTTGCTGTTGCCCGAGCTGAACAGGTGCGCCTGACTTGCGCCGATCGTCATGCCCGGTACCGCGCACGTTTCTCCAGGCTCGAACTCGCGCAGGTCAGGGTACATGTCGATGCGAATACTGTCGGCTGTGGGCGTTCCGCTCGACCAGTGGCTCCAGTTGGTCCCCATTGCACCGCCGCCCGGACAGCGGAACCAACCCTGGTAGCCGAGCAGAACCTTACCCTCCAGTGTCGAGGGGTCCGGATTCTGCGCACACGCGCCCGCCACTACGACGAAACACAGGAGGAGAGATCGCACCATCATGTTACTTGTGCACATCTTACTTGCGCACATACTACTTAGGCACTGCCGCTTTCCAAGGCGGACCCGGCTTCTCGGGCAACTTGCGATCGGGCGGAATCTCGCCATGGAACATACGCGTGATCTCGCCAGCAATCCGCAGATACCAATCGCTCGGCAGAGCGGCACCGTCGGCGTCCAGCGTCAGCCAGTAGCCTTGATCCGGCGCATCCTTCCGCCGGGCGGCCGTCTTGAAAATCGCCATGCTTTCGTTCACTTCATCAAACATCGCGATCTTCAGCACCGTAGCGCCCGCGACCTTCGCGTTGTAAGCCTGCCGCCAAAGGAACTCGCCCCGCAGCCGCGGAATCCGGTTCCCTTCCGTGTCCCGTTTCAGGTTGTGCCACGAAAAGCCAGGGAACACCACAGGCATGTAGATCTGCTTGTTCTTTGCCGCAAGCGCCAGATCCGGAACCATCATGTCGTCCTTCCACTTGTCTACGCCCGCAAGATCCCGGTAGCGGCCGACCACCCATGGCTGGACCACGTCCATCTTCTCGTAGAACTTACTCCAACCTTCCTGCGGCCGTGCGTCGTTGGTGAGCGTTCGCCACCGCGAGGGTGTACCGCCCATGTAAGTGACCTGATACTT
>JAEUQE010000628.1 GCA_016789785.1 Bryobacterales bacterium | reverse complement strand
TGGTGAAGGACATGCCCGCGGAAGAAGTGGCAAAAGAGCTGGCGGCCTGGATTCGCGGCTGACCCTAGAAAAGGCCGCCACAAGAGGCAATCGAGATTCAATGGAAACCATTCTTGTTCTTCTTCACACGGAAGCGGACGGCAGCATTGCGAAGGCAGGGCTCGAAGCCGTCGAGGCGGCGCGAGAGTTTGACGGCAATCTCGTGGTGGGCATTGTTGGCTCGCAAACCGCGGCAGCGGCACAAGCTGTTGCGGGCGCCGGCCGCATCCTCACGGTGGATGGCGAGGCCTTTTCACAGCCCCGGTACACTACGGACGCTGCGGCGGCTCAGGCATTGGCGGCGGAATCGCTAGCGGCTGTGGTCATCGCCCCGGCCACGTCGCGCTGGTCTCGATGCCTGGCTGGCGTCGCACAGCGCATGAATGGCCGCATCGATACGCATGTAACGGCGCTCCAGGGCCAGACGGCAACCCGCTGGTACTACCGGCAACGCATCGAAGCCAGTTTCACACGCACAGTGCGTCCTTGGTTTCTGCTGGTCGAGTCTGGTATCGCGAAGCCGTTCGATGCACTGCCGGGCAACGCGGCTGAGATCGAACCCGTCGCGGTCGAGGCTGCGTCGAGAACGGAGGTGAGAGGCTTCGAGTCACCCCAGACCGGTGAGCAGACAATCCGCCCCGAGGCTGCTTTGTTGTTTGTCGCCGGCGCAGGCTGGACGAAGAAGCAGAAGGACGGCGCGGTGCACATGGAGCGCGCCGGCGAGTTCATCCTGGGCTTCGTGCGTGCAAGCGGCGCCTCGCTCGGAAGCAGCAAGTCGTTGGTGGATCTGAGCGGCGAGGGTCACGCGGTGCTTCCGTTCCTGTCGCACTTGAATCAAGTGGGCCAGACGGGTTCCACGCCGCGGCATCCGAAGGGTCTCGCCACGTGCTGTCACGGGGAGGAACCGCATGTGGTCGGATGGCGCTTCATTCAAGACCGCCGGGCCGTCAACCTTGATGCGAACTGCGGTTGGGCTCGCGGCAAGGCCGACGTGCTCTATGTCGCCGACGCGTTCGAGGTGATGGAGCACCTGAACCGCCTGTTCGCATGAAGCTTAAAGAGCAGCGGATGGGAACATGTCCTTGCGGTTCGCGTCGATCTCCTCCGCCGAGGGCGCGGGACCGTATTGAGCCAGTATGCCGCGACCGGTCTTGAGAGGTTTGCGGGGCGGAACGGCGGATTCCTCGGCCAGCTTGCCAAGCCAGGCACTCAAAGTGAGCCCTTGGCCTGCCGCGATCGCCCGGAGCGCGGCGGCCTGGTGATCAGGAAGTTCAATGGTCGTCATGGCGCAAGGCTCCTTGGCATTCCTCTTTTCAGCGTAAAGGAAACACAGAGCGCTGTCACGCTTTTCCAGGGTCCGGCAGGGTCCGGCAGGGTCCGCCAGGGTCGGGCACTTTCGCCCCGCGGCGGCGCCCACTCGACCGTTCATGCGTTACCACAATCGACAAGCCCCCTTGCGAACCGCCTTCGCAGCTCCGCCACCGCCGCCGGCACCGGAGTCCGGGCTCCAGCTTCTGTTGTTCGTACTCGATCTGGCTCAGCCGCGATTGTCGAGATGGGCCTGAGCGAGGGTGGTAGGTAGCCGTCGAGGGCACATTCAGACGATGTCCGCGAAGCTTCTTTTCAAGCGCGCAAACCACGCGTGCCCGGCAAAGAACATCGCGCCCGCCACAAGCCACAGCTTCACGAGCGCTTGCGGCTGCGGCAACTGCGCTTCGAGAAAGATCTCGCGGTACCC
>JAEUQE010000627.1 GCA_016789785.1 Bryobacterales bacterium | reverse complement strand
CTGGAGTTCCGCGTGGAGAGCCAGAACTTGCCGAATCATCCCAACTACAACGGTCTCGGCACCGTGATCAACGCATCGGACTATGGGTTGCCCACCTCCGTCGGGCAGATGCGCAGCATGTCCGCAACGTTGCGCCTGAGGTTCTAAATGCGATTACTCGGTATTCTGCTGTTCCTGCTTGCTGCCACCGCGCAAGAGGTCGTATTCCGCACGGAGACCACTCTCGTGGTCACCGATGTCACCGTGCGTGATCGCTCCGGCAAGGAAGTAACGGGCCTCAAGAAGGAAGACTTCATTGTTCTGGAAGACGGTAAGCCACAGACGATTTCTGTCTTCGAGTACCAGCGGATCGCGCCCATCGCGCCAATCGCGCCTGCAGCGGAACCGGCGCCGGTGACGATCCCCGTGCAGCAGGGGAAGCAACAGGGAATCAGCACTGCGGAGCCTGGACGCGTCCGGTATCAGGATAGGCGGCTGCTTGTGATGTTTTTCGACTTTTCATCAATGCCTCCCGCCGATCAGCACCGCGCCAACAAAGCAGCGCTTGAGTTCATCGACAAGAAGATGAGCCCCGCGGATCTGGTGTCCATCATGACGTTCGGTTCGGCTCTGAAGGTGGAGCAGGATTTCACGGATGATCGTGAGCGGCTAAAGGAAGTGGTGAACGGATTCCTGGTGGGTCAGGCGAGCGAACTTGCGGCCGAAGGAGAAGATGCGGAGGCGGGTGAAGAAACGAATGCGGCGTTCGCGGGAGATGAGACGGAGTTCAACATCTTCAACACCGATCGCAAGTTGTATGCGCTGGAGTCGGCCACGCGCATGCTCGCCGCGCTGCCGGAGCGAAAGGCGCTCGTGTACTTCTCAAGCGGCGTGAGCAAGACCGGAGCGGAGAATCAATCGCAGCTCCGATCCACGGTGAATGCCGCGGTGCGCGCGAACGTTTCGTTCTATCCGGTGGACACCCGCGGACTTGTGGCGTCGATTCCCGGTGGGGATGCAAGTAAGGCTGCGCCTCGGGGCACCAGCATGTTCAGCGGGCAAGCGCAGCGGCAACAACGGGAGAAGTTCAACAATCAGCAGGAAACACTTGCCACGCTTGCGGCGGATACGGGCGGCAAATCGTTTCTTGATTCGAACGATCTTGCACTCGGCATTGTCCAAGCCCAACAGGACATTCGCAGTTACTACATCATCGGCTACTACAGCACCAATCCCGCGCGCGACGGACGGTTTCGCCGTGTGCAGGTGAAGCTTGCGGGTCAGCAACAGGCGAAGCTCGATTATCGCAGCGGATACTTCGCGCCGAAGGATTTCGGCAAGTTCACAGAGTCAGACAAAGAGGCGCAACTTCAGGATGCGCTGATGCTCGGCGATCCAGTAACCGATTTGCCGCTCGCGTTGGAAGCCAACTACTTCCGGCTTACCCGCGAGAAGTACTTCGTGCCGGTGGCAATGAAGATTCCAGGGTCAGCCGTGCAGCTTGCACGCAAAGGCGCGTCGGGCACAACAGAGTTTGACTTCATTGGCCAAGTGCGCGATCTGAAGGGCAAGATCGCAGGTTCGGTGCGTGACGGTATTCGAGTGAAATTGAGCGAGACAGAAGCGGAGCAACTGAACAGGCGCAGTCTGCAATATGACACAGGGTTCACTCTCGCCCCCGGTGAGTACAGGCTGAAGTTCCTGGTGCGCGAAAACCAGACAGGAAAGATGGGCACCTTTGAGACCAGGCTCACCATCCCGGACCTCGACTCTCAAACGCAGGATCTGCGGGTGAGTTC
>JAEUQE010000626.1 GCA_016789785.1 Bryobacterales bacterium | reverse complement strand
AATTGCTTGCGATTTTCCTCCCACATATAGCCCGAGGCCACCACCTCTTCCGGCCCCACGAAGAACGCGGTGTTGAACCCGGCATCCAGCTTCACGGGCGTGAAGATCGCCCGGCCGTCCACCATCGCTGACACCGTATCGCCCATCCCCGCGCTCATCCAGTGCTCGTGATCGAGCTTCGCTTTCGCAAGAACGCCAGACAGCGGATCGGGCAATTCGGTGTCGGCCTGAATGGCCTTGTCGAAGTCCTCCTGCTTCGTGAAAAGCTGGCCTGGGACCCGCGCCTCCGGTTCCTTTTTCTTGCTGGGATCGCCGGGCTTTACACGATTCTCCTGCGAAACGGAGAGCAACCCGACCTTCGGATCTGCGAGAAAGGTGAGCGCGCCGCCGATTGCGACCAGCGTGCCTCCCGAGCCGACCCAGTCCTTCAGCCGCCGGGCGCCGGTCTCGCCGAATACCGTTCGGTAGCTATCGCCGCCAAAACCCGTATCCGGAAGGATGATCACATGGAAGCGGCTCAAGTCGGCGAAGGCGAGTTGACGCGTGCGCACCGGAGTCACCGGCAGACTGTACTGCCGCTCCAGAACGAATCGGGTGTGACCGGCAGCACCCGCGCCAGTTGGCGTGTCCCAGGCGAGCGCAATCGAGGGCTTCCGCAGCGGCACCACGTAGCGGCTGCCGAAATTCACACCATCGTCCACCCAGCCCGTATCGGTCGCGAACACTTCGACACCGGTTTCAGAGGCGAGCTTCGCCATCGCCGCCGCCATCGACTCGGGATTCTCCTTCACCTTGAAAATCAGCGTACCGGCAGGGTACTTGCGGCCGTTCTGGGTGAAGGCTTTGTCGGAACTCCACGCCTTGTATCCCTGGCGCAACGCGGCAATCAGCAGTTTGCCCGCACCATTGGTTCCCCAAGGCACGAGGTAGGCGACTGTTGCGGGCCCGCCCGTGATCTTGCCCTTCGGCATCTCACCCGGCTTCACCATTTCGGCGGCGCCCTGGAGTGCCGAATCACTCGAGAGCATCTCCACGTTGTAAAGCAGCGGCAGCGACCAGCCAGTCACGTCGTAGATTTCGTCTGGCAGCTTGCGGGCCCGGCGGCGCTCCTGCTCTTTGAGGAAGTCCGCTTCCATCGGCACCTGCTTGTCGAGGAGCACGCGGATCAATCGCTTCGATGGCTGCGCGAGAGACACCGCGTAGCTGCCGGCCGGCAACTCCCGTTCCTTCAGTTTGAACGGCGCCGGGAAGCGGCGCACTTCCACGCCCTGCTCGGCGAGCACAGAGGCCAGCTTGTCGACCGCACTCACATTCCCGGATCTCGGAAACACGTACTCGCGCACAGGCTCCTTCGATCCTTCCTCAATCGCGCTCTGCCGGAACTTGTAGAACTTCTCGATTAGCTTCTCGCGATAGCGTGCCGAAGTCTCGAGCGTGGATAAGGAGGCAACGAAGTGTTGGCGCACGGTTTCGCGGAAGTGGAACTCGGTGCCGTCGGTCTTGCGCATCAACAGACCGCGCGAGGAGGCCTGCTCATAGGTCATCGCGACTCCGCCGTAGTAACAGGGCCAGCTCGCGCCGTAGCCCGGATAGAAGTTGTCGTAAACTTCGCGCGTGAAGTAGCTGAATCCGAATTGGTCAAACCACTTGGCGTTGTTCTTGCCCACCCATTGCAGGCTTTCCATCAGATCCTTGCTCAGGTGCGGATTAAAGGGATCGGCCTCGGGTGCGAAATAGTAGGTCGAATCCGAGCCCATTTCGTGCAGATCGACGAAGACAATGGGATA
>JAEUQE010000625.1 GCA_016789785.1 Bryobacterales bacterium | reverse complement strand
GCGATCGGATCGCGCATCAACTTGGTGGCCAGTGAGAACGGGCCGATGATCTGGCCCACCGCGTGGAGCCGTCCATCGTCCCGAATGTGCCGGATGGAGCCTGCACGGGCATCCTTGGCAGGCGTAGGCGGCGGTGAATTCTCGGGAACACTGGTGAAGTGAAATGTTTCGGAGTCCTCCGCGGAAACGCCGAAGGGAGCAAGTAGCGCGGCCTTGTCGAGCCGCAGATCCATAAGCGGCAATGCGACCGGCAGATCATAACGCGCGGCGGCTTCTGTGAGGACAGTTGCCAGCCGCCGCGCGTCCATGCGAGCCCCTTGGGGGTCCGGGTCCGCATGCAATGCCAAATCCGTCGCGATCGGAAATCGCAAGCCGTGCCGCGCCAGATCGAGCCAGAAGTCAGTGGTCATGTGGATGCCTGAACGCCGCTGAGCTGGCGCGCAAGCTGCACGGCGGAGTTCGCGGTTTCACCATAGCCGTCCGCCCCGATCTGATCGGCAAACTGCTGCGTGACGGGTGCGCCGCCCACCAGCACCTTCACCTGATCCCGCACTCCGGCTGATTTCAGGGCTTCAATGGTCATCTTCATGGATGGCATGGTCACGGTGAGAAGCGCCGAGAGACACACGATCCCCGCCTTCTTCTCCTGAATGGCGTGGATGAATTTCTCCGGCGGCACGTCGGCGCCGAGGTCAATCACTTCGAAGCCCGCGCCTTCGAGCATGGCAGCCACGAGGTTCTTGCCGATATCGTGCAGGTCTCCTTTTACCGTGCCGATCGCCACGCGGCCGGCAGGTTCCGCGCCGCTCGCCACCAGCAAAGGACGAAGCAACTCCATGCTGGCCTTCATCGCGCGCGCGGAAAGGAGCAACTCCGGAACGAAGTACTCCTCACACTCGTATCGATTGCCGACCTCGTCCATGGCGGGAACCATGGTGCCGGTGATCAGCGTCAAAGGGTCCATGCCGCCGGCGAGCGCCTCTTGTGTGACCGCGGCCGCCGTCTTGGCGTCGCCATTGAGAACAGCATCATAAAGCCTGGAAAGATCGGCCATAAAAGAAGGCCCTCCTTAAGAGATTCGGGATCAGTGACCGGAGAACTCCCTCAGCGCATCGAGCATGGCCACCACGTTCGCTACGGGAGTCCCAGCCTGGATGTTATGAATCGAATTGAAAACGAAGCCGCCCGAGGACGCGAAGATCTCGCAGCGCCGCATCACCTGGTCGCGCACTTCGGCTGGCGTGCCGAAGGGAAGGATCTGCTGCGTGTCGATGCCCCCGCCCCAAAACGTCAACCTGCTGCCGTATCTGCTCTTGAGATGCTCGGGGTCCATGCCGGCGGCGGAGCATTGCACAGGATTGAGGATGTCGAACCCGGCTTCAATGAACGACTCGTAGAAGCGCTCCACCGAACCGCAGGAGTGTTTGAAACATTTCCACGCCGTATGTTTGTGGATCCATCCGCAGATCTGGGCGTAGTAAGGCAGCCACATGGAACGGAATGTTGGCACGGAACAGAACGAGGACGTTTGGGTGCCGAAGTCGGTGCCACAGAGAAACACCGCATCCACGGTGTCGCCGATCCTTGCATGCACGCGCGCAAGATTGGCGATCGCGATTTCGGTCTGCCGTTCAAAGATCGCATGCACGTAGTCCGGCCGCGCCCGCAGCGACATGTACCACTCCGGAATGTCGCGAATCCCGCGCGGGTCCTTGAGGAAAGGCGCAGGCACCAGTGCAATGTCGCCCAACGCTGTGCCGCCAAAGTTGGCGATGATGGCCCGTCCCGTGGATTGTGCGGCGCC
>JAEUQE010000624.1 GCA_016789785.1 Bryobacterales bacterium | reverse complement strand
GACAGGTGGAAATCCCCTGTCCGGCGCTTTTTTCTGGCTCGCGTGCCACACTCAGTTCCGAAGCTGGTACGGGCGACAGTTCCCGGAAACGGAGCCGCTTCGGCGCGGATGGTGCAGGACGGCGCGCGCTTACGGAGCGAGGCGCTTGTAGTCGACCCGGTCGACGAATTTCGAACTCGCACCTTTCGAGCGGTAGTCCGCCGTGTAGCTCTGCGGCTCGACCTTGACGTTGGCTTCCGCCGCTGCGGCGAGTACCTTCTGATAGGCATCCTTGGCGGAGACGACGGATCCGGCGTAGTTCATTGTCTGATAGGCGCTCAGCGCGGCGGCGGCGGATGTATCGGCCGCCTGGAGGGTTGCTGACGCATTCCCGGCCCTGGGGCTTTTGTAGATGCTCGCCAGGATCGCATTTGCCTGATTGATGAAGTGGACCGTCATGTAGCGGTTCATGTTGTCGCGATCGAATTGTCCAAAGTCATTCTCGATGCTCAGGTAACTCATCACAGTGGAGGATTCATCGCCGTAGTTTGCAAAGTAAAACGAGTCGGCGTTGAAGAAATCGAGGTTCAACTCCGAGTCATAGCCGTCGTGAGGATGCGACATGCCAAGGTGGTGCCCGGCCTCGTGGACGACCGTGGAAGTGAATCCGAAGCCGGCATTTCTGAGCAGGGGAGAGAGAAAACCGAAAACGAAGCTCTGGGTGCCGTCGCGCCAGTTGTCGTCGGCGAAGCCGAGCAGACCGCCGCCGCCAAGAGCGTCGGTTGTGTTGTAGAGAAAAACGGGCAGCTCATACGGTGCGTCGCCCTCAATGAACTGATTGAGGTGATCCCCGTGATAGAGAAACAGGTCACCGAAGGAGATCCCGAAAAGCCGGTTGCCGTAGCAGGAAACGGGGGACAGGAAGCATCCATAAACATCCAGCGCGCGTCCCGTGAGTGGCCCATCGGCAACGGTGGAGCTGAACGAGTGGTAAGGCTGGAGGGGCGAGAGTTTGGTGGCTGCGTAGGGCGCCCGGTAGAAGCTCTTACCGTCGGCGGTGCGATCGCCCTGCCACACGTGAACATCGAGTTGAATGCCTCCCGGAAGCTTGGGAGCGGAAATCGCGGGTTTGTAAAGCGGCGACGTCGTGAACAGGAGGTCGATCGCCACGAAGCGGGCGATGAGGCCGAGGTCCCTCGACAGACTGTTGAACGGCCGGTAGGTGGGCTTCGGCGAACCGTACTCCCAGATGGGCGGCATGCGGTAGTCTGTCTTTCCGTTGCCATCCAGGTCGGCAGTGTCGACGTTCCAATTGTCGGTCCAAAACTCAGGACCTGCGGAGAGATCGTGAAACCAGATGCGCCGCAATGCGCCGTTGCCGGATTCCGCATCGTTGGCGGCAGTTCCTCCCCAAGCAGTGAGCGCGCGTGAACTGCGTGTTCCGAAGGGGGATTGGGTGTCCGGGTCGGGGTCGTCGTTCTTGCGATAAACGTGGAATTTGAAGTCGCTTCGCCCCCACCAGTTGATGAAGAAGATCGTGTAGCGCGTCGTGTCGACGAGTCCGCCGGCATTCTGTGCAAGCCACTCTTCCACTTTGACTGCGGGGATATTGTGGTTCTGGGTGACATCCAGAAGGCTATTGGTCTGGGCGTTGTACTGATCCTGATAGAGCGTTCTCGCGACCGGAGTCGCATTGCTCGCCAGGAACGCGAAGAAGCTGTCCTCGAAGGAGGCGGGTGCATCGACGAGGTTGTAGTTGAAGTTGAACTTCAGGCCGAATTCCGCGGGAAGTCCGTAGAAGGAGGGATACCGGTGGACGGGCGTGTAGGAGGC
>JAEUQE010000623.1 GCA_016789785.1 Bryobacterales bacterium | reverse complement strand
GAAATCCGCCCCCGCGGCTTCCTCGAAGAAGATGCCTTCCTCCTGCTCCGCAACGCCCGCTTCAACATGGAACGCGCCCAGATCCTCATGGACAACCTCAGCCGTGAAGCCCAATCCCGCGGCGCCGACCCCCTCGCCGACGCCTCCACCCGCAAGGACTATCTCCTCTATCAGCGCTACTTCAATCAGGCCAACTCCACCTTCCAGCGCTACCTCCGGCAGATCCGGGCCCTCCAAAACGAGCGCCTGATCCGTGCCCAGATCGACGGCGATACCTCACTGCTGCCAGGCCTCGCTTCCATTGCCGCCGCCGTCCGCCTTCGGAAGTCCACGCCAAACGGCTGCCGGACCGTACGGAAGCCAGAGTCACAAGCGCAGCCAACCAACCCAACATCCCACTTGAAACCCCGGTGCCAGCCGTCCGCCGAAACAAAGCCAGTTCACGCCCCGGCGGCGTGAAAAATCAGGCGCAATCTCAAAAAAAGAGGAAATCAGTTACGAAAACGGGATTAAATCACTTACCGCAGCGAACGCAACCGGCCGAATCAATACCCGAAGTGTGTCCTCGCTATGCAGCCCGCGGCGCCTCAGAACAACTGGCTCGCCGGAGTCAACGCAGGCTGCCGGATCTCCAGACATCCCTTGCCCGTCGGCAGCATCTTGCCCGGATTCAGACGGCAATCGGGATCGAACAGGCGCTTGAACGCCGCGAGTTGATCAATCGTCGCCTCGCTAAACAAGTGCGTCATCAGATCCATCTTCTCCATGCCGACGCCATGCTCGCCAGTAATCGATCCGCCCGCCTGAATGCAGAACTCGAGAATCTCCTCGCCCGCCTTCTGCGCCTTCTCCAAGTCGCCTTCCTTGCGCGCGTTGAAGAGGATGATCGGGTGCATGTTGCCATCGCCCGCGTGAAAGATATTGCTGATCGTAAGACCGTACTTCGCACCAATCCTGCCGATCTCCCGCAGCGTCGGCGCGATCTTGGTGCGAGGCACCACACCGTCCTGCACATAGTAGTGCGAACTCACGCGGCCCACCGCGCCAAACGCGTTCTTGCGGCCCTTCCACAGCAGATCGCGCTCTTCCGCCGATCGCGCCACACGAAACTCACGCGCCTTGCATTGCGTGCACACCGAGCGGATCTGCTCCAGTTGCTCTTCCACCGCCTCGGTCAGCCCTTCCAGCTCGATCAGCAGAACCGCGGCTGCGTCCATCGGATAGCCCGCGTGCGTCGCTTCTTCCACCATGCGCAGCATCACGCCATCCAGCATCTCCACCGCCACTGGCGTAATACGCCGCGCCGTGATCTCAGCAACTGTGTCGGCACAATCGTCCACCGAATCGTACATCGCCAGCGCCGTCTTCACCAACTCGGGCTGACGCATCAGGCGCACAATCACCTTCGTGATCAGCACCATGGTTCCTTCGTTGCCCGTGATCAGGCCCGTGAGATCGTAACCCGGATGATCCTGCTCCTTGCCACCCGTGGTGAACACAGTCCCATCGGGCAGCACACATTCCAGGCCGATGACATGATTCGTCGTCACACCGTAAGCAAGCGTGTGCGGCCCGCCGGCATTCTCGGCGACGTTGCCTCCGATCGTGCAGGCGCGCTGGCTCGACGGATCCGGTGCGTAGAAGTACTTGTCGCCCTGCACCGCAAGCGTGATATCCAGGTTCACCACGCCGGGTTGCAGCACGGCACGCTCATTCGCCAGATCGATCTCAAGAATGCGGTTCATGCGCGCAAACCCGATGATCAAGCCGCCCGCGCGAGGAATGGAGCCTCCGCTCAAGCCCGTGCCCGCGCCG
>JAEUQE010000622.1 GCA_016789785.1 Bryobacterales bacterium | reverse complement strand
ATCATGACGAGGCCGATGGAGATGCCGATGGCGACCTTGCCGAGCGGGCCCATCACGGTGAGCGTGTAGCCGAGCAGGAGGGAGATGCCAATGACGAGCACCAGCACGCCGGCTGCATTCAACAGGCTGGTGCCGATGAGGGCTTCCCAGTCGCGAGGTGGTGCAGGTGGCTCCAAGACGGGTGGCGGTGCTTCGGGTTGCGGCTCGGGCTGTGTTGCTTCGTCGATTGGGGGAAATGCTGGCAGCGGAGGCGATGCGGGCTCGATCGTCGCCACAGGCTCCATCGTCCCCACAGGCTCCAACGTCTCCATGGGCTCGACGCCGGCAGGTTCCGACCGATCGGTCTGTACGGGGTCAGCAACGCTGGTCTCCGGTTGATGGATCGCCTCAGGCGCGGTGTGATGGGCGGGTCGATTCTCAAGCGCGTAGACGCGGCGGGTGAGCTGCTGAATGATGTCGTCCGCGGCGGTGAGGCTGGAACGCAGCGAAAGGAGTTCAGCTTCGAGGCGGTTGGCGCGGCGAGAGTAACGCCACCAGACGAGGCATGCGATGACCAGCGCGAAGACGTCCATGGTTATCCCTTGAGCAGTACTTTCAGCACGCCCTTCCGGGCCGCGCGTTCGAAGGCCTGAGGCGCTTCCGCGAGCGGAAACACATCGTGAATCAGCGGGCGCAGGATCAGACGTCCGGACCGGATGAGATCGAGCGCGGGCGCGAAACGTCCACAGCGCGAGCCAACGAGAGTGATCTCATTGACGATGACGGGCGCGGTGTCAATGGATACCCGGTCATGCACTGTCGATTTGAGGATGAGAGTGCCGCGAGGCCGGGTGATGGCGATGGCGTGTTGAAGGCCCGCGGAGGAGCCTGTGGCGTCGACGACATAGTCATACATGGCGGCGGGGGGTGTGCCGTTGACCACCTGGTTGGTGACATCTTCATGCGTGATACCGAGCGGGGCCACGAGTTCCATCTTGTGGGGATGACGGCCGTACATGCAGACTTGCGCACCGTGGAGTTGAAGCACCTGTGCGATGAGCAGGCCGAGCTTGCCATCGCCGAGCACCGCGACGGGCGCGCCGGCGGGGATCGGCACCTGATCGAGGATCTCGCAAGCGGCGGCGACGGGTTCGGTGAAGACGGCCTCTTCGTCGGTGAGCGTGGACGGCACTTCGAAGAGATTCTCTTCCGGGAGAGTGAGGTATTCGGCGAAGGCGCCGGGGTGTTTCACGATGCCCAGCACGGTACGGTTGGGGCAATGGCGACCGAGTCCGCGCGCGCACCAATCGCAGTTGCGGCAGGCGAGGTTGATCTCGCCGACGACGCGCTTGCCTTTCCATTGAGGCTGGGTGCACTCGATGACATCGGCGACGAACTCATGGCCCGGGCGTCCGGCGAAGCCATAGTATCCGCGCTGGAGGTGAAGGTCGGTGGAGCAGATGCCGGCGGTACGCATCCGCAACAGCGCATGGCCGGGCTGTGAGCGGGGCAGGGGGGCGTCTTCGATGCGCACCTGGCTTTGTTCGAGATGAACCGCGAGCATATCCAACCTACCTTGCGTATTCGAGCGCCGGATTCGGTCAAGGGGCGTTCGATTCTGTTTGCGCGCCGCATTGATTATGGCACCTTGTGCGGGGCGGAGCAGCCGCGTGGGGCCACACATCGGGTGTTGGAGGCAAGGATGGAGGGGTTGTGGCCAGGCGGCTGAATGAGAATTCCTTCGATTTGTGTGGTTCACGTTGCTCCTTTGAGTGGAATTTCGCGCTAATGTCAGGCGGATTGGGCGCGGCGTGGGTTTGTTTGGTTGGCAGGGTCAAGGTC
>JAEUQE010000621.1 GCA_016789785.1 Bryobacterales bacterium | reverse complement strand
GCAACGCCAGCAGTTGTCAAGCTGATGGTTCCCGCCGCACGTACCGGTGCGATGCGGTAGAGACACAAGGCTGCGGCCCCGAGCGCCAGAGCGGCCAGAAGTACTGCGGGGCGGAATCTGTGAGACATGAAAGCACCTCCGTGTCGAACCCGTTATTTTACCTGATCGACGCTTTCCATTCGGTGACAGAACGGTTGCGCGCGGCAAACAAAAGTACCGGCACGCCCGGAACTGTCCCGGCTTCGCGGTCCCACCACCGTCGGGCCACAGGGCAATGCCGCACGATCTGCTAGATTTGTGGAGGAACGGAAGAGAAACGGATCTTCCCCCGAATTTCTACGATCGCTGACATGCTTCCCACCTACGACATCCAACAGTCCTACGAGTGGAACTACCAAAACGCGCCGGATCCTGTCGAGATCGAGGTTCCACCGTGTCCCGGCGATTGGACCCTTTGCGGGCACCATATCCACTCGCCCATCGGCATGCCCGCCGGACCGCTTCTGAACAGCCGCTGGATTCTCTACTACGCCGCTCTCGGTTTCGATGTGCTGGTGTATAAGACCGTTCGGTCTCGATTCCGCGCATCCTACGATCCACCGAATCTGCTGCCCCTGCGCCACTTGGTTCTTGATGGCGAAGGCCGCGACATGCAACCTTCTACGGCTGGCGATCCTTACCAGTCTTGGGCCATCTCCTTCGGCATGCCGTCGCGTGATCCCGCCGAATGGCGAGGAGACGTCGAGCGAGCAAGAGCCGGCTTGAAGGACGGCCAGTTGCTGATCGTCTCCGTGGTCGCCTCACCGTCGCCGGGCTGGACCCTCGATCAGGTTGCCCGCGACTTCGCCGATTGCGCAGAGTGGGCTGAAGAGGCCGGTGCACACATCGTGGAGGCGAATTTGTCGTGCCCGAACGTCTGCACCCAGGAAGCGGATCTGTACCTGTCTGGCGAAGCATCGGGCATCATCGCGGGGACCGTACGCAGCCGTTTGAAACGTGTGCCGCTGGCATTGAAAGTGGGCCTGTTTCACAACGAGGATCAGGCCGCGCAGGTAGTCGATGCGGTATCCTCCCATGCCGCCGCGATCAGCGCCACCAACTCCATCTCCGCGACTGTCAGTGACCGAGGCAGTCCTCTCTTCGGCGGCCTGCGGCGAGGCATTGGCGGTGCCTCCACCACCGCACGCTGCCTGGAAGAAACCCGCATGCTGAAACGAGTGATCGACGCCGCGCACTCGCCCATCGAACTGATCAGTGTGGGCGGTGTGATGAATGCACAAGATGTCCGCGACCGTCTAGCCGCCGGGGCACAGCATGTGCATCTCGCCACCGCGCCCATGATCGACCCGTTGATCGGCGTCAAGATCCGCCGCGAACTCGCGCAGGGGTAACTTATGCGATCTCTCCTTTTGTGGATACCTGTATTACTGAGCGCCCAGCAGGTGCGCATCACCGAAACCGCCGGCCTCGCGCGCACCAATGAGCCCGTTGTAGTGAACGTCCACGGTCAGACGCGCACCGCGTATGTCACGATCGGCGCGAACCAAACGCAAGTCATCTCCTTGCCTTCGCTCCCGCCTCGCGACACCATCCGCATTGACCGCAAGCCCGGCGAGACCGGCTTCGTGGCCGAGAACAGCGTCTTCGTTGCCGATCTCTCGCCTCGCGAAGTGCGAGGCCAGGTCGAGGATAGTGGTGTCCTGCGAGGCCTGACGTTCAAACCAGCCGGCGTGACATTGCGCCGCGTGCAGAACCGCATGCACTGGGCGCCGAGCTTTCAGCGTCCCGGCGCGCGCAGCTACACCAGCATCGCCATGTGGACCCCCGTGCAACTTCACGATCTGCA
>JAEUQE010000620.1 GCA_016789785.1 Bryobacterales bacterium | reverse complement strand
GCGCCGGTCCCGGGACACGTGAAGACCCGGCTCACACCTGTCCTGACGCCCTCTCAAGCGGCGCAGTTACATTTTGTGCTCGTCGCAAACCTATGGAAGCAATTAAAATCACTTCACTTACATCTGGATGCCGAACTTCACACCGACGCCGCTACCGATGCATGGCCCGAGGCCGCGCCACACCGTTTGCAGACCGGGGGCGATCTGGGAGAGCGCATGCTCGCAGCCCTGCAACGCGCGCTGGCCGGGGGCCGTCCGAAAGTCATGATTCTCGGAGCCGATATCCACGGTTTGCCTGATGAGCAACTGCTCTCGCTCGTGAACGCCAGCGCCGATGTCGTGCTCGGGCCCTCCGCCGATGGGGGTTACTACGCCATCGCCTGCCGCCGCACGCACAATGCGATGTTTCAATCGGTGCGATGGTCCACGCCTCATGCATTGGCGGATACCGTCGCCGGCGCGCTACGCTGTGGGTTGACCATCCACGTGGGCCAGCCTTGGCACGACATCGACATCCCCGAGGATCTCGACCGCCTGCCTGCCGAAATCCTCCACTCGATTCGCGAGGGGATCGACTCTGGAAATCCGCGTGTCTGACTGGAGGATGCTGATGTTCCTGTTCACGCTGCTCGTTTCATCCATGCTGGCGCAATCGCCAGTCAGCTTCACGCCAGTGCCTGTCACCATCACGCCGCCAGCCGGATGGAAACTCGCGGGGCAGCAGGACAACAATGCCGTGCTCATCCCGGCGGTCTCGCCGCAGAGCACCATCATGGTCCACACCGGCATCTACGACAGTGCCGATCATCTGGGCGCCGCCATGGGTGCGGCCGTGAAGGATCTGAAGTTCTCGCAAGGTCCGCGCATCATCGGCAATCCCGAAGAACGCGCCATCGCAGGAAGACAGGGCTTCGTGCTCACCTTTGCAGGCACCAGTCCCGACGGTACCGAAGTTGCGGTCTACCTCTTCGGCTCATTGTTGAAGGATGTGGCGGTCGGCGTCATGGGCATTGCACCCATCGCGCAGTACGAAGCGGTGAAGGCCGCCGCCGATGAAGTGATGCGAACCGCTAAGGTCGGCGCATTCACCTTCGATCCGAAAGCAGCCGTGCCATTCGCGGGCCGCTGGGCGAAGTCGCGAGCGCAGGTCTCGGGCAATCAAAACGGAGCGTCCGGCGGATGGTCCGACAGTTCCTCCACCTACTACACTTTCGCGCCCAATGGCTCCTACGAGTATTCGTCGAAGTCCGTCACGTCGATCTCAGCCGGAGGCGGCTCCATGTTTTCCTCCAAGGACGACACCGACAGTGGCCGCTACTTCGTCTTCGGCAACAAAGTCCTGTTCACCAGCCAGAAGAACGGAAGCCGCATCGTGACGTTCCAAATGAACGCCCAGCGCATGCAACTCGGTGACGCTATCCTGGTCCGCGCACAGTAGCCGCATCCCACTCCGCGCGCAGCATCGAATAGACAACGATATCCAGCACCCGGTCGCCCAGCAGGAAAGCGCTTCGCAGAGTGCCTTCATTGCGAAAACCCAACCGTTCCGGAATCGCCCGGCTGCGCGTGTTCTCCGTCGCGCAGCGGATCTCGATCCGGTTGCAAGCCCAGTGCGCAAACAGATAGCGGACCAACGCTTCCGTCGCGCGAATGACAATGCCCTTTCCCACCAGATCGCGATCAATCCAATATCCGACCGAAGCGGTACGATTCGCGCAATCCAGGTGTGCGCCGATGCCTCCCGCGAATCGCGAACCGTACCAGATACCGCATGCCATGGTTTGTTGATGCGCGTATTCGAACACACATTTGCGAATGAACTCGCGCGAGTCATCGGGGCTCTGCGTATAGTCAGGCCA
>JAEUQE010000061.1:22957-38763 GCA_016789785.1 Bryobacterales bacterium | reverse complement strand
ACTAACGGACGATTCCCCTGTCATCGTAGCCAAGGATTTCTTCCGGTGAGCGTCGGTCAATGTCAGGCATCGCCGAGCACTCCCGGCCGATCTCAAGCAATCTGGCGCTGACGCTCCCGGTCTCACCCTTTAGAATCTCCTTCAAGCGCTGCCGGAGCGCGGTCACCACAACCTCGTCAACCGACTCGCCTGTCCGCTCAGCAAGTAGCTGCGCGAGATATTCCGCCTCTGGATCGTTCAAGGATAGCGGCATGTGCCCTCCTCCCTAATTCTGACACTGCAAGGCGTTCCGCTGGCGAAAGCCCCAGCAGTACTTATGCAACTCGCGCCCGCGGGTTCCCCTACGACCCCGCCTTCCGCGCCTTCGGAGTCTCTTCCGCCTCCACCGCCGCGGGCTTCTTCAACGCCGCCAAACTCGCCTTCAGCGCGTCCATGATGTCGATCACCTTCGTCGGCTGCACTTCCTGCGGCGCGACAATCTCGCGTCCCGCGATCTTTGCATCAATCATGCCGCGCAGGTTCTGCCGGTACGTGTCGTGATACTTCTGCGGCTCGAATGGACCCGCCATGGACTCGATCAGCATCGTCGCCATCGCCAGTTCCTTATCCTTCACCGCCGACGTATCCGTGCGGAACGACTCCGTCTTTCGCAGCTCATCTTCGTAGTACATCGTGTGCAGCGTGATGCCCTGATTCGCCGGCCGCAGAATCACCACGTGCTCGCGATTGTGCATCGTGATCTTCGCCAGCGCCACATAGCCGCTCTTCTTCAATGCCTCAAGCAGCAGCGCATATGGCTTCTCGCCGGCTTCATCCGGCGCTACATAATACGACGACTCATAGTAGATCGGATCCACTTCGGCCTCTTTCACGAATTCGAGGATCTCCATCACCTTGGCCGTCTTCGGCATGATCTTCTTGATGTCCTCTTCTTCGATGACCACATAGCGGTCCTTCTCGTACTCGTAGCCCTTCACCAGTTCGGAGCGCTCCACGCGCTTGTCCTCGGCCTGGCAGAACAGCACCTGCTTGACCCGCGAGTGATCGGTGCGATGAAGCTGGTTGAAACTGATGGACTCGGCCCGCGCCGCACTGTGCAATCGCACCGGCAACGACACCAGTCCAAACGTCACATGCCCTTTCCAAACCGTGGCAGCCATGAAAGGTAACCTCCTTGCGCGATCGCGGGAGACGAGCCCGGCGCGCTGTTCTCATTGATAGCATGGCTCCGCGATAATGAGGAATTCGCCACAAGGGGGAGTGATGCGGCTTAAAGGAAAAAACGCGATTGTGACAGGCGCCGGCACGGGCATCGGCCGCGCCACGGTATTGCGCTTCGCCGCCGAAGGCGCGAATGTTGTCGCGGGCGTCTATCAACCGCACGAGACGGAGCAGTTTCGGGATCCCGCCGTCGCCGCCATGGTCTGCGACGTGACCAAAGAGGCAAGCGCGCGCGAACTGGTGCAGACCGCCGTCGGTCGCTTTGGCGGCCTCGATATTCTCGTCAACAACGCGGGCATTGTCGTCATGGCGAACGCGGAGGAAACCACGGATGAGGATTGGGACCGCGTGCTCGATGTGAATCTCCGCGGCCTGTACTATTGCTCGAAACATTCGGTACCCGAAATGTTCCGGCGCGGTGGAGGCGCGATTGTCAACGTGAGCTCCATCAACGGCATTCGAGGCAATCACCGCCTCTTCGCATACTCCGCTTCGAAGGGCGGCGTGGTCGCGGCCACCATGTCACTTGCTCTCGATTATGCGGCCCAGAACATTCGCGTCAATTGCGTTTGCCCCGCCACCATCGCCGACACCCCTATGGTCGCGCAGACCTTCACCGAAGCCGCCAACCCGGAACTGCATCACGAGTATCTGCTCGCCAAACACCCGCTCGGCAGGCTGGGGCGTTCCGATGAAGTCGCCAACGCGATCCTGTTCCTCGCCAGTGAAGAGTCTTCCTTCATCACCGGCGTCGCGCTCCCTGTCGATGGAGGGCGCTCCATCCGGTAGGCCGGATACAACGCAGGCACACCCGCGCGACACAGACGTTCCCCGCAGCAGCCAACCCAATCGGCAATCGCCGGCGCAAACTCATCGGTTGCCGTCTCCGGCCCGCCCTCGACGCGGGGCGCTCCATCCGGCAGGTCGGCTACAATCACGAAGGCATCTCATGAGCTGGCAATTCGAACTTCTTGACCCCGCATACGGCGGAGTGGCAGAAGGCCCAATCTGGCAGGACGGCAAGCTGATCTTCACGCACATTCAAGCAAGCCGTATCATGTGCTTCGACCCCGCGACAAAGAAGGTGAGCCTGTGGCGGGACAACACCAACTGCACCAACGGCCTGTGCCACGATCTCGACGGCAACATCCTCGCCTGCCAGGGAGGCGCGGAAGTCAATGCCCGTCAACTCGCGCGCTACGGCAAGGATGGTTCCTTCACCGTCCTCGCCGACCGCTTCGAAGGCAAGCGCTTCAACATCCCGAATGACGTCGTCGTCGATCCTTCGGGCCGCATCTGGTTCACAGACCCGTTCTATGAAGGCGCCGCCGGACCCTGGAGCAAGGACCGCTCCTTGATGGAACTCGACCACGAATCCGTGTACCGTCTCGACCCCCAGGACGACGGCTCCTACCGCGTCGCGCGTGTGACCTTCGACACGACCAGACCGAACGGTCTGCTATTCTCGCTCGACTTCCAAACGTTGTATGTGGCCCAAAGCGGACGCAACCCGGAAGAGAAGCGCCAACTGCGTGCCTATCCCGTGAATACCGATGGCTCCTTGGGCACACCCGCCCTCCTGCATGACTTCGGCGATCATCGCGGCATCGACGGAATGCGACTCGACATCGGCGGTAACATCGTCGCCACCGCCGGTTGGGAGAATGGCGGCCCGGGCCCGTCGATCTATGTGTTCTCGCCAACGGGCGAAGTGATCGAGCGGCATCCCATCGCCACGCGCCGCCCCACCAACTGCTGCTTCGGCGGCGATGATCTTTCGACGCTCTACGTCACCACGATCGACGGTGAGTTGTTCCGCGCGTCAACCAACCGCCAGGGCCGCCCGCTGCCGCCGGCACGATGACGGACTTCGATTTCCCGCGGCTCGATCGCGGCGCAAAGCACCAGCAATCGCTGCGCATCGATTCCGCTTGCGAACTTCCCGTTCTCGCCGTCATGGGGCCGCAAGCGGGACCGACTCTGGTGGTCACCGCAGGCGTGCATGGCGACGAGTACGAAGGCGTGCGTGCGATCTACGAAACGTTCGATGAACTCGATCCATCGCAACTCCGCGGCGCCCTGCTCGCGGTACCCGTCATGAATCCACCCGCGCATCGCGCCTGTACACGCACAAGCCCCGTGGATGGCGCGAACCTCGCGCGTGTGTTTCCTGGCGATGCGAACGGCACGCTTTCGCAGCGCATCGCGTGGCACGTCGCGCACCGCATCATCGCGCACGCGAGCTTCTATCTCGATCTGCACAGCGGCGGCATTCGATATCGCATGCCCTCCATGGTTGGCTTCGACGCGAATGATCCGCGTGGACGCAACGCCGCGGAAGTGTTCGGCGCACCCTGCATCTGGGCGCATCCGGTGATTGAACCGGGCCGCACCATCTCGTTCGCGCATAATCGCGGCATTCCGTTTCTCTACACCGAGGCACGCGGCGCGGGGCGCATTCATCGCGACGATCTTTGTATGATGCGCAATGGCATACACAATCTGCTGTGCCATCTCGCGATCCTCGATCAGCCCTGCGTCCCCGCCGCGCGGCCATTGCGGTTGAAAGGCGCCGGCAACACGGATGTAGGCATCGCCGCGTCGGCATCCGGATTCCTGATCTCCGATGCCGCGGTTCTCGATCGCGTTCGCGCGGGCCAGCGTCTTGGCCGCCTCACCGATTTGCATGGCCGCACCCTTGAGGAGTATCCTGCGCCCTGTGACGGAGTGGTCGGTCTGGTGCGCGAGATGCCCGCCGTGGATGCGGGCGATACGTTGTACCTGCTCGCCGAGGAGGACGCCTGAAGTGAGCCCCGCATGCGCTGCCCACAGCGTCAAAATGTCTGCCCCCGCCCTGATCGCATCGCACACCATCGCACAGCCTCTCGCGCCATCAGCGGATGAATGACGCGATGTACCGGCTTGCCGAAAAGGATGTGAGGTAGCCCCACGAACGTTGCGCGTGCAGGCCAACGGACCGTCCGCCGCGCCGATCCTCATGTCGCCCGGCGCGCGAAGACGGTGATACCTTGTATCTTCAAATCTCTCCCAAAGAGGATGTCTGCGATGAAACGTTGCCTGCTTCTGTTGATGATCATCCCCGCGTGGCTATGGTGCGCGGATCTTCCGTTTGAATACCTGGTCGCACCCGCGTCGGCCAACAACGGAAGGAACTCGGAAGCAGACATACTCACACTGCGCGATGGCCGTTTGCTGCTGGCATGGATCGACTTCTACGGAACCGGCGGCAGTGATTGGGCCGGCGCGCGCATCTCCGCAATGATCTCCAAGGACCGCGGCCGAACTTGGGGCGGCAAGTTCACGCTACAGGAGAACATCGCGCAGATGAACGTGATGGAACCCGATCTGCTTCGCCTCCGCTCGGGCAAGGTGCTCTTCCTGTTCTGCCGCAAAAACTCACCCGCCGATTGCCATCCCATGGTGCGCCTCTCCTCCGATGACGCGAAGACATTCTCGGAGCCGAAACCGATGGCCATCACTCCCTCGCCGTCGTACACAGGCTTCAATCACGATCGCGCGATTCAATTGCGTTCGGGCCGCATCCTCATGCCCGTGTTCTTCACCACGGACTACCGCGTGGATCCGCACATCCGTTCGCGAGTCTACTATTCCGATGATGAAGGACAGTCGTGGACGCCAAGCGATACCGTTCTCGATCTGCCGCAATCAAAAGCCGGCGCGCAGGAACCAGGCGTTGTCGAACTCAAGGATGGACGCGTGCTGCTGTGGGTGCGGACCGATCTCGGCAGCATCTACAAGAGCTATTCGAAGGACCGCGGCAAGACGTGGTCCGAACTGATGCCGATGAATGTCGAGTCCCCGCTATCGCCGCAATCCATCAAGCGGCACCCGAAGACGAAAGATCTCGTGCTCGTGTGGAACAAATCGCGCGACAAGCGGACGCCGCTCGCCGCCGCAATCTCGAAAGATGAAGGAGAAACCTGGACCAACGTGCGCTTGCTGGACGACACGCCGGACACCACGTTTTCCTATACCAGCATCGAATGGCTGAAGGATCGGGCGCTGTTCACCTACTACTTCAATCCCAGAGGACCAGGGAAGGACGGGCGATGGTCGTTGAAGTTGAAAGCCGTGCCACTCGATTGGTTCTACCGCTGAAGCCGCGCACTCAACACCGCGCTTTAACGCCGTCCCGTGCGGCCCGGAATCGTCCACACCGCTTCCAGAACACCGTTGCGGATCACGCACATCTCATCGTGCAAACACACCGTGCTATCGGTGTAGCCGGGCACAAACTCCACCAGATCGCCGGGCCGCAACGTGTCATCAGGCGCGGCAAGTTCGAGATTGCCATGTTCGGCGGACAGCACCAGGCTCTTCAGCGGCCCAACACCCACCGGCTGCGGCATGCCGTGTTGCGTGCTCATCGTTTTGAATCCGCCATCCACGATGATGCGAGTGGAGGACGGTCTGCTGACGACGCGCGTCAATATGGAGAGTGCGAACTCATGATCGAGGCCCCATTTGCGATAGCTGAGATCGCTGAACACCGCGCCTCCGGCCTGCACCTCGGTGAGCCCGCGAATACCCGCCGATTGGCGGAACGTCCCGCTGCCGCTTGCTGAGACGATTGCGCACTCCATGCCGGCATCGCGAATCGACTGAGCGGTGCGGACCAGCGCGCCGATGGCGAGATTCACCTGTTGCTGCTTCTCCTCATCGTCGAATGCGAGCACATGCCCCTCCCAGCCCATGATGCCCGCCAGCCGCAATCCCCGCATCGCTTCCACCTGCGATGCCAGTGCAAGGGCGGATTCGTGCGGTTGGACGCCGCAACGATTCATTCCGACATTCACTTCCAGCAGCACGGGGATCACAACGGCTTCCGAACAGGCTGCTTCATGCATCGCGGAAGCGTGCTCGGCGCTGTCGGTGGCCGCGATCACAGGAGTGATGCGCTGCAGTCTGGCAAGGCGCGCCAGTTTGCGCGCACCCGCAATCTGATTGGCGATGAGAATGCCTGCGATGCCTGCTTGAGCGAAGGCTTCCGCTTCGTAGAGCGTGGCACAAGTCACTCCAATGGCGCCGGCGCGAATGGCCTCCTTCGCCAGTTCCACCGCTTTCTGTCCTTTCATGTGAGGCCGCCATTGCAGGTGATGCTGCTGGAGGAGTGCTGTCGTGTTTTCGACATTTTTCCGGAAAATGTCGAAATTCAGACAGAGGGCAGGTGTTTCGAGTTGGGCGACGGGGAGTCCGATGGCGGTGCTGTTTGCGCTCACCTTACTACTGTAAGGGGTACACCGGTTCAGGTTCACCCTCGCTCACGGATTCCCCATTTCTCCCGATGAGACAACAGAGGCGACTGGAGTTCATGAAGCGAGTTCTGATTGTGGACGACGAATATGCGCTGCGCCTGATGATCCAAACGGCGCTGCGGCCATTGGCACTGGAGACGGTGCAAGCGTGCGATGGCGAAGAAGCACTGGCGATCGCCAAAGCCGCGCCCCCGGACCTGGTGTTGCTTGACTGGATGATGCCGAAAGTGACGGGGCTGGAAGTGGCGGCGCAGTTGCGCGAAGACCCGGAGACGGCGAAGATTCCGATCATCATGTTGACCGCGCGCGGGCAGGCCCGCGACGAGGAGGCCGCGCGCATCGCGGGTGTGGACAAGTATCTGGCCAAGCCCTTCAGCCCACGGTCACTGATTGCGCTCGTGCAGGAAGTGTTCTCGCAGGAAACACATGCCAGAGAGCAGCCGCCCGTCCTGGAGGGAACCGTGCTGGAGAGCAGCAGTTAGACACTTGCCAATCAGACTCTCAGCGTTGGTTCCCACCTGGCTGACTGACCAGCCACAGGCGCATGGCGGGCAAGGAAGGACGCCGCGAAGCGAAAGGATACTGCGAGCATGGAGGCTCCGCGATTCTTGACATTCCGTCCCTTTGAAACGGGGAGGCCGGTTGCGGCGGCGCCCTCTCCTGCAGAGCCAGCTCCCGCACTCGAACCACTCGTCAACGACCTTCGGATCAGGCTTGGAAAGATGGATGTCGCCCTCGCGGCGATTCAAGAGGCGCTTGCCTGGACAGACGGCAGGGGCCGGCTCGAGTGGTGCAATCCGCCATTTGAAGCTCTGTCTGGCAAAGGGCGGAGTTCGATTCTTGGGCAGCCCGTAGTGGATCTGGTACCCCTTTCGATGCTGGGCTGCCGCGTCAGCAATAGCGATCATCCGGTGACCATCGGGCTTTCGGGCGGTTCCCTCGATGCGACCACCTACGAGTTCCACACCCGCAATGGCCGCCCGCGGTTGCTCGAAGTCACCGCGCGCCCCGTCGAAATGCCGAGCAGTGACCGCAGCGTCGTGTTGACGTTCCGCGACATCACGAAGCGTTCCGACCGGGAGCGCATGCTGATCCGGCAGCGTGAGTTGATGGAACTGCTGCAGAAGGTAACGGAATCCTGCAACGCGGCAGATTCGATTGCAGGCAGTTTGGCCGCCGTGCTCGAAATGGTCGCGTTGCATGCGGGGCTGTCGGTCGGCCGGGGTCTCCTCTTCGGGGAGCAGGAGCAGACGGAGCCGATTTGGTATGTGATGTGCGATGACTGCCAGTTGCTGCGCGAGCAACTGGAGATGGACGATGAAGTCACTGGCCGGTTGCTGGCGCAGGCGCGCACGCAACGCCGCGCACTCTGCCTGTTGGACGTGAGTCCGCGGATTGGAACGGCCATGGCGATTCCGGTTTTCGTGCAGTCCGAAATGGCGGGCGTGCTCGAATTCTATTGCGAACGGCATATCCGCTTCGACGTGCCGACGCTGCATCAACTTGGGCAGATCGGCATTCAGGTCGGGCATGTGATTGAGCGCAAGCGCGCCGATCGGGAGTTGCGGCAGGCTCATTCGGCGCTCGAAGCACGTGTGCTGGAGCGCACTCGCGAGTTGCAGATCGAAGTCGAGGAGCGGCGCAAGGCGGAGAAGCTCAAGGATGAGTTGGTGGCGACGGTGTCGCATGAACTGCGAACGCCGCTTGCGTCCCTGTTGGGTTTTGCCGAACTCATGCTTGACACCGACTATCCGCGCGAGGAGCAGAAGGAGTTTCTGCGCATCATCCACCGGGAATCGGCGCGCCTCACCCAACTGATCAACGACTTTCTCGATCTTCAGCGCATCGAATCGGGCCGCATGCATTACAACTTACAGCGGGTCGACATCCACCGTCTGATCCGCGAAACCGTGGAGGTCTTCTCGGTGGAGATGGGCAAACATCAGTTCGACGTCGATTCCGCGGCGGAGGGACCGCAGGTCCATGGCGACCCCGACCGGCTACGCCAGGTCTTGAGCAATCTGGTCTCGAATGCCGTGAAGTTCTCTCCGCAAGGCGGCACGATTCGAATCCGGGTCAACACGAGGGCAGACGAAGTCGAGGTGATGGTGGCCGATGAAGGAATCGGAATCGCCGCAGAAGTGATCCCGCTGCTGTTCGCGAAGTTTGTGCGCGCGGACAACGCCGATACCCGCCGGATCGGGGGCACGGGGTTGGGCCTGGCGCTGATCCGGGAGATGATCCAGGGGCATCGCGGCCGGGTGTGGGTGGAGAGTGAGTTGGGGAAGGGCAGCCGTTTCTACTTCACATTGCCTATGTGGACCGGGCACCAGGAGCAGGAACCCGAACAACAGGGTCAAGGCGAAGCGCCACCGGCGCAGCGAGGAACGTAGGCGGAAACAGCCGGACGGTCAGCGACCAAAAACGAGAAGCTGTACCTCTCGCACAGCCAGCGCGAGGTACAGCTCCTATGAAACCGTATTTCAGAGTTGAGGAAATTAGCGGGTGGGCTTCTTCTCTTCGCCTTCGGCCGGCGCCTTCTTCTTTTTGCCCTTCTTCTTCTTGCCTTCTTCCTTCTTCTCGCCTTCCTTCTTCTCGCCTTCCTGCGCGAAGGTGGTGGAAACCGTGCCGAGGACCAGCGTCAAGCCGAGCATGATGCTCAGAAGCTTCTTCATGAGTGGCTACTCTCCTGTGGAAAAATCGACGATACGAAATCGTCCTGCGGTTCATGATCGCATGGATCAGATAAAGCAGTCCTTAAGCTGGCATTAAAATTGGTTCATTGTTGTGGACGGGGGATCGGCCCTAGCCGCCTCGCTCGCCGCCTGCCTAGCCCACGACGTTGGCCGGTTCAAGCAGTCACAGGCAACCCGCAAAAACCAATCCCAGCCCAAAACACCTGAAAATGAGACTCTTACGCAGCAGCGAGGGCGTCTCCCGACGTTCCCAACGGGTCCGGTTTGCGAGACGCGGAACCAAAATGAGATTGAGTGATGACTCCATGAGGAACAAGGACCTGATCAAAAACCTCGCCCTCCATACGGATGTTCCGCCCGCCGTTGCCGCGGACGGACTAGACCGCCTGGTGGTGCGAATTCTGAAGAATCTGCGGCGTGGGGCGCCTGTGCCGATCCCGGGACTCGGGGTACTCACGCCCGCGGAAGCGCCCCAACAGGAAGTGCGCATCGTGACTTCCCGATCGGAAAGGAAGAAGGGAGGCTGAGCACGGGTATGCAGGATCAACGGCAGAGAGTGAGCGCTCGAAGCGTGATTCGATTTCTGCGGAAGTGCATGGAGGAAGGAGTCGCCCTGGAAATCGACGGACTTGGCACGCTGAAGCGGGCCAGTGATGGAAACCTCGTGCTGACGCCGTTCACGCAACCGAAGGTCTTCCTTGCCTACGTGGAAGAGGATCTGCCGCAGGCGCGCAAGATCTTCGCCGCTTTGAAAGAGGAGGGGTGCGATCCATGGCTCGACAAGGAGAAACTGCTACCGGGACAGAACTGGCCCCGGCGAATCGAGGCCGCGATCAGCGTGGCGGACTTCTTCGTGCCGCTGTTCTCGCGGCACTCCATCTGCAAGCGGGGCCAGTTTCAGGCCGAGCTTCGCTATGCGCTCGATTGTGTGAAACAGCGTCCCATTGACAACAACTTCTTCGTTCCCTTGCGTCTGGAAGAGTGTTGCGTTCCTTCCCGGATCACGGACTCCATTCAGTATGTGGACATGTTTCCGGACTGGGAACTGGGGATGGAGCGGCTCGTGAAAACGGTGACCGCGCGATAGCTGACTGTGGGTGGAAGCGTCCCGGCGGGACGGCGGCACTTCGAGCCGATTCAGTGCGAATCACGCCGCGCGGCAGCAACGGCAGTGTGGATCACCACGAAGTAGTAGGGTAAAGACGCAGATTTGGGTCCCGGGCGGGAGACCGCGTTCCACGAATCCCGGCAGGGACGCCTTTGAAAGAATGCCTGGGAGGTGCGCGCTACCTGATGCCGAGACGCTTCTTGATCGCGGCGGCGTTCTTGGCATCAGGCGCAAGCTCAAGATACTTCGCGTAGGCCTGTTTCGCTGAGGCATCGTCCTTCAGTTTGTCGAGCGTTTCGCCGAGCCGGAGGAAGGCTTCAGCCGAGGATGGATCCCAGCGGGTGGCTTCCTCGAAGCGCTTGGCAGCCGCTTTGAAACTGCCCTTCTTGAAATAGAACTGGCCGACCTTGATTTCCTTGGAGGCTTGCAGAGGATTGAAGTCGTATTCTTTCGTCTTGTGGCTCTCGTCCTCTTCCGGCGGCTCCACGGGATCGGGAGGAGGCTTGACGTCCTGAGCCTTCTTTGTGTCCTGCCGGTTCGTTTCCTGCGACAGCGCGACGGCGTTCAGCGACAATAGGGCCGTAAGAACAAACGCCGGAATGCGGATGCGGGACATTCTCTTTTGAGAATAGCAGGCAGTGCGGGAAGCGAGGAACCAATCGGCGCCACTCCCCGGGGGGCTGCGTTACCGTGTAGAGCAGAAGGAGCCGGAATCGGTACCAGCTACGGTAACGCAGACTTCAGTCTGCCCCGCCGATCATCATGTCGAGGCCCGAGCCCGGGGCCGGCGAATCGCCTTGTGCATCACAAGCGCCCGACCACCGGTACTCATCGGCCCGCAACCCCACCTTCAACGCAGCATTTCGTTCACCTCGCCCTGCGCCACGGTGAGGTGCGCGGTGCAACGATGCCTGGCCACAATGCCGTTCAGTTGACGCGCTCTCCCAGAGTTGATGCAAAGCCGCCGCTGGTTGCGGACGGTAGGGCGAGCGCGTACCATTCTGAGGAACGCTGCGCGACGTTCGTAACCGGTTGTAGGTCTTTCTCCAAAGCTCTTGTTCTACACCCGCTGGCATCAGATGTCTTCCCCGGGGAAGTCGCGCCACATCTCGCGCTGGTTTCGTTCGATCTCTTCTGGCGACAGTGAGATTCCCAGGTCTTTCCACAGACCCTTGACACTCTTGAAGGGGCGCTTCTTTCCTGCTTCGTCGCGGAGCCTCGCGGCGTGGTTCAGGACTTCCTGCTGTTTCCCGGCAGGAAGCGCCCGTACCGCTTCCAGGATTGCTTGTTCGACAGACATGAAGAACCTGAGCTTCATTATCCGCCACGACGCTGCCATTGCCCTGTGCGGGAACGCCGTGGATCACGATCGAGCCGGGTACCGAGGAAGGCATTGCGTTAACCACCGTAAGCGCGCAAGACCCAGGGACTTTGGCATTTTGGCTGTACCGTGAACGCGCGTTCTTCGTGAACATCGTACTTGTACTCGGGCTGGGTGTTGGTTGTGCGGGCGTTGGCCTCGGGGTTGTGCATGTGCTGCTGCTCCGGACATTGCCGTTTCCCGGCGCAGATCGCTCGGTTGCTGGCAGAGACCGAGGCGAGGCAGCAGTAGCGTGGGGGCTCATGGGTCGCCTTGCACGAGTGGCGCAAACGAGCGGAAGTTTTCTCGGGCGTGGCGGGTTATCGCCCCAATGATGTGACCTCACTGGGAAACGATCGGCCCACAGCCTTGCTCAGAGGGTCAGTCACGGCAGTTGATCCCGCTTCAGCTCTACGGTCGGAGCAGGAATCATCCGCGCAGATGCAATCCTGAGCCTGCCTGCCGCGCACATCCGCCAACGACCTTCGTCTCGGCTGTGGAACGGCTCGGGATCCCACGCCGTTTAACGCCGGGGCGAACCCGAACGCCGCCCTCAATCGAAGCACGACCGCGCACACCGATTGCCACTTTCCTCTCATTCCTCCCGCAGCGCAGTGTACCCCGCCGATCTCACGATCCGCCACGCCGGCACGCAGTTCGCCAGCCAAGCCACAACCAAGAGCACAGCCGGCACCACGAAACACGTCACGGGATCCGTGTTATTCACTCCGAATAACGTCACCGAACTCAGCCGCAGCGCGACGACCGAGAAAGCCACACCCGCGGCGATTCCCCACAAGGCGAAGCGCATCGCTCGACCCGTCGCCTGACGTACCACCGCGCCGGTCGTCGCCCCCAGCGCCAGCCGGATACCGATCTCGCGGCGTCGTTGCGAGAGCAAGTAGGCCATCGTGGCCCAGATCCCCGCTGCTGTCAGCAGAAGGGCGACTCCCGCAAACACGCTCAGTAGCGAGAGGACCGAACGTTCCGATGCGATCGAACGTGCCATCAATTGCTCCATCGTCATCACGCGTGCGAACGGCACCTGGGGGTCGAGGCGATGCAGTTCGGCGCGGATCGCGTTCGTCAACAACGCTGGGTCGCCAGCGGAACGCACCGCGAGATTCACCATCCAAGACGGCGCCTGGAAGTGGCAGTAATACTGCTCGGGACGTGGCTCGACATCGAGCCCCCAATGATGGACGTCAGCGACGACGCCCACCACCTCGTTCCATGGGCCCTTCGTTCCACCGGGCTTGCCACGATGTCCCACGGCGCGGCCCTCGGGGAAATACATTCGGGCCGCCGTTTGGTTGACGATCATCACCGGAGCGGCGCCTGCGCGATCGGTATCCCGAAAGGCCCTGCCCGCGACCATCTTCATACCCATCGCTTCGAAGTAACCAGGCGTGACCCAGCGGATGTGGGCCCGGCGCGGTTGGTTCGGATCAGGTGGCGTCACGCCTTCCACCGCAAGTCCGCGACGCCCATCGGCGCCTGACAGCGGCAGGGCCGACGTTAAGCCCGCGTGACTGACACCAGGCAACCGACGAACCGCGTCGAGCCATTGACTCGTGTACTGCCCCACGCTCCCGGCTGTCGTGTAGCGGCGAAAGGGAATCGCCACTTGCGCCGTCAGCACGCTGCTGGCGTCGAACCCGGGGGCGACGGAGCGCAACGCAGCGAAACTGCGCAGGGCCAGTATGGCGCCCGTCAACAGGACCACGGAAAACGCCACCTGCGTCGCGATCAGCACCTTGCGAAAGACGTCCCGTCGTCGCGGCCGCTGCGGAATCGTGCCCCGCGCCCCGCGCCAGGCCGGCGCGAGACCGAATATGAGACCACAGGCGAGCGAAACCGCCAGGCAGGCGCCGAGCACGCTCACATCAACTTCGGCCGTCCGCACTCCGAGCAACGGCGCCTCAGGCGGTACCAGCGCGCGCAGCAACGGCAACGCTACGTAAGCAACCGCGATGCCAGCAGTGCCGCCGAGTAGCGCCAATAGTGTGCTCTCAATCAGCAACTGCCGCAACAGCCGGGTTCGCCCCGCGCCGATCGCCAGCCGTATGTCGAACTCACGCTCGCGGGCCAGCGTTCTCGCCAGGAGGAGATTGGCGAAGTTCGCGCACGCGATCAGGAGCACCAGCGCGACCGCGCCCTGCAGCATCAGTAGCGGCCGCTCCATCGGCCCGAGCAGCACGTCGCGCATCGGTACTACATTGACGCCGTGTCCCTTGTTATCGCCTGGATACTGCTGCTCGAGGCGGGCGGCGATACCATGCATCTCCGCCTGCGCGGCGGCCAGCGTCACTCCGGGCTTCAAGCGGGCGGCCACCTGTAGCACGTGGCTTGAGCGGTCGAGTCCCTCCCTCGTGCGGAAGAAGAGCGTCTTGAACAGTTCAACGTCGGGGACCGGATACTCGAAGCCCGCCGGTAACACACCGGCAATCTCGAGCGCGGAGCCGTTGAGAGTGATGGATTGACCCACGACGGATGGGTCGCCGGAGAAGCGCCGCTGCCAGAAGCCGTGGGTCAGGATCACGGCGTTCTGTTGATCGGCCTCCGGACGGAAGCCCCGGCCGAGTTCCGGCTTCACGCCGAGCACCGCGAAAAACTCGGGCGAAACAATGCCTGTCATGATCTGTTCGGCGCCGCTTGGGCTCTGCCAGGTCATCGTGTCGTGTACCACGGCGGACATCGCGCGGAAGCTGCGGCTCTGCTCACGCCAATCGAGGAAATCCGGAACGGAGACAACATTGCGGAGGTTGTTCTCCAGCGGCCGTTGTTCATAGAGGACGACCAGCCTGCCGGCGTCTGGATAAGGCAGGCTGCGGATAAGCACCGCGTTGACGACGGAGAAGACCGCCGTGTTTGCGCCGATACCCAATGCGAGCAGGAAGATCGCGGCGCTCGTGAAGACACGATGCTTGAAGAGAAGGCGCGCGCCGAACCGAACGTCGCGGACGAGCGTGTCCAGCGCATGCGCGGCGCGCCCTTCCCGAACCTGCTCCTTGACAGGCTCGATGCCTCCGGCGGCGGCGAGCGCCTCCCGCCGGGCAGTCGCCGGGTCGGCGCCCGCACGGATGCGGCGGTCGATGTCGTGATCGAGATACGATCGCAACTCGGCGTCGAAATCGGCGTCCAGTTGCTCGCGGCGGAATAGGCCGAGCCAGAGGCGGCGGAGGAACTTCATGTTACGCCTTCAGGGCGCTGGCCATTGCCAGCGAAATCCGCGTCCATTGTTCCGTTTCGCTGGCCAGTTGACGCCGGCCGGCCCTCGTCAGGCGGTAGAACTTCGCTTTGCGGTTGCTCTCGGATTCGCCCCATTGCGACGCAAGCCAGCCCGCTTCTTCCATTCGATGCAGCGCGGGAAAGAGCGAGCCTGGTCCGACGGCGCAGGCCTCTTCGGTGATCTGGCGAACGCGTTGAGCCACGCCGAGCCCATGTAGCGGCCCGGTGGAGAGGGCCTTCAGGATGAGCAGGTCGAGGGTGCCTTGGAGCAGAGTGTTCTTACGCAAGAGATCTCCTATCGAATGCCGATAGGGCGATTCTACGCGCACTCCTATCGAATGTCAATAGGAAAGACGGCGGGTACGAGCATCCACTGCTCCGGCGCGGCCGGGCCCGCGCGAAGATCGGTCATGCGCCTTAACGGGATGGGGGATCAAACGCAGACCTCGGAACTCAGAGTCTGGACCAACATTCGCCACCGGGCCGTTTGCGCTCGCGCCTCTGAGACGGACGGGGTTGCCCAGGGGGACGGACTTGCGGTCGCGGCCCTGGCAATTGACCTCGCTCCCAAGACGGATAAGCGCCGCCCTCAAACAAAGTTTCTTGCCCCGTACCGGCTTGGCTAATCTGGAAGATGGTGGATCTCAGGGACAAAGTCAGCCAGTTGCCGGTTCAGCCGGGCGTGTATCTCTACAAGGATCACGCCGGTGAAGTGCTCTACGTGGGCAAGGCAAAGAACCTTCGCAGCCGCGTCCGCAGCTACTTCAACGATGACCGGCTCTCCGACATGAAGACCGGCACTCTCATCTCCGAGGCCCACGACATCGACTACATCCTGGTCGACAACGAAAAAGAAGCACTCGCGCTCGAGAACAATCTCATCAAGCAGTACA
>JAEUQE010000061.1:0-22947 GCA_016789785.1 Bryobacterales bacterium | reverse complement strand
AAGTATCCGCGAGTCTACGTGACCCGGCGGCTGCGCAAAGGCTCGGCGCACTACGGCCCCTACTTCCCGGGCAATCTCGCCCATCGCGTGGTGAACTTCATCCACCGCCACTTCAAGGTGCCATCCTGCAAAGTCGACCTGACCCGCAATCACTCGCAGCCCTGCCTGGAATATCACATCCACCGCTGTCACGGGCCGTGCGTGGAAGGCCTGACCACGAATGACATCTACGCCCAGGCGGTGAAGGACGTCCGCATGTTTCTCGAAGGGCGCCATCGCAACCTGATCGCCGGATTGCGCGACCGCATGGAACAGGCCGCCGAAGATCTGCGCTTTGAAGAAGCCGCCGCGCTCCGCGATCTGATCAGCACGGTGGAAGAAGTCGAGCAGCGCCAGAAGATGGCCGCCGCCGAAGGGGACGACACCGACATCCTGGCGTACTACGCCGAGCCGCCGCTCATCGCCGTAAATCTGTTCCATCTGCGCGGCGGCAAGATCGTCGACCGCCGCGAGTTCTTCTGGGAGAACATGCCGGAGTTCGATCCGCAGGAATTCTTCCCCGATCTCCTGCTGCAGCTTTATCTCGACCAGCAGTACGTCCCCGCGTTGATCCACGTGCCCGTCGAGTTCGAGGACGCCGAGGTGATGGAAGAACTGTTGACCGAGAAGCGCGGCCGCAAAGTGGAGATCCATACACCGCAGCGCGGGCAGAAGAAGGCCATGCTCTCACTGGTGGAGACGAACGCCAAGCACAGTTTCGATCTGCGTTTCCGCGTGTTGAAGCCATCGTCGGATGCGATTCAGGAAGCGCTGATGGACGCATTGAATCTCGACACCAAGGTGCGCCGCATTGAGTGTTTCGACATCTCGCACATCCAGGGCACGAACAAAGTGGCGAGCATGGTGGTGTGGGAAGACGGGCGCATGAAGAAGGCGGACTATCGCAAGTTCATCATCCGCACCGTGGAAGGCAACGACGATTTCGCGTCGATGCGGGAGGTGATCACGCGCCGCTACTCCCGTCTGATCGAAGAGAAGCAGCAGTTCCCGAGCCTGATTCTTGTCGACGGTGGACTGGGTCAGTTGCATGCGGCGGCGGGCGCACTGGAGGCGATCGGTGTGATCAATCATCCGCTGGCGTCGATTGCCAAGCGCGAAGAGTGGATCTACGTATTCGGGCAGGAGCAGGAACCAGTGATCCTCGACCGCTTCTCGCCGGTGTTGCATCTCATTCAAATGGTGCGGGACGAAGCGCACCGGTTCGCCGTGACGTTTCACCGGACACGCCGCAGCGCGGAACAACTTACCAGCGAGCTTTCGCAAGTGCCGGGCGTCGGAGCCAAGACGATCGAGAAGTTGCTCAAGCATTTCGGAAGCGTGGAGCGCGTGCGCGGGGCAACGGAGGCGGAACTCATGACCATCGCGGGCCGCGCGGCTGCACGCCGGCTGAAGGCTTTCTGGAGCGGTTCCGATGGCTCCGCGCAAGAGGGATCTGAGATAAACTGAGAGCGAATCGCCCTACGTGGAAGGCGTATGACCCCGTTGATCCGACAACTCGCCCTGCTTGCGGCATGCGTGGCTCTGAACGCCGAAACGCGGCCAAGCGTGGCAGTGTACATGGACTTCGCCGAGAAGCCGTCCGCGAGTTCCATCCAGGCCATGCAGCGCGAAGTGGAGTCTCTACTCAAGCCCGCGGGTCTGCAACTCCACTGGCGCGATGCCAACGAAGGCAACATGGGACGGGAAGACTTCACCGATCTCTATGTGTTCCGCTTCAACGGCCGGTGCCACATGGATGGTGTTCAGTTTCTGTTCAGCGAACTCGGCCCCTATGGCGAGACCGTGGTTCTGGGTACGTCGAAGACCGTGAATCACGAGATCCTGCCGTTTGGAAGCGTGGAGTGTGATCCGATCCGGCGGTCGGTGACCCCGGCCGTCATCGGACGCGCGCATCCAAGACGGGAGCAGGTGTTGGGCCGCGCGATGGGCCGTGTTCTCGCGCACGAGCTGTTCCATATGATGACCCGGCGCTCGAAACATAGTGAGAGCGGCGTGTTTCGGGATTCGCAACGCACGGAGTATCTGGTGGCCGACGAGTTCGGCTTCGATCCCGCGGAGGAAGCGGAGTTGCGCAGGATCGGGAACCGGTACACAAGCCCCCGCCGTTAGCACCGGCGCGTCACCTTATCAACGTTTTCTATCGACCCCATCGAAAAACCTGATTCGACAACTGTTGCATTTCCCTCTATTCTTCTTCGAAGAGGCTTCCGGGGATTACTTCTGTTACAAGTGATCTTCCACAGCTCCACGTCGTCCAACGTTCTCTCACCTGGACAACCCTTCGTCAGTGGTTGCATGCGCGGTCAACGTGCTTGAAGACCGCAACTACCAATCCTCTCGTTTGGAGAACAGCATGCGATCTTTTCTTGCAGCGCTTAGTGTGTTCCTATCGGCCGCTTCCGGGATGTGGGCGCAGTCCTACTTCGGAGGCATCCGCGGTCAGGTGACCGATTCCGCCGGTGGTGCCATTGCCACCATCAAGGTCACCATCACGGATGCCGGCACCAATGTGGCCCGTTCCACCCTGACCAATGAATCTGGTGAATATGTCTTTTCGGCGGTTGCACCCGCGGCGTATGTGATCACGGTGGAAGCACCGGGATTCAAGCGTCTGGAAAGGCCCGGCGTCGTGGTGGCGACCCAACAGTTCCTCACTCTCGACCTGAAGATGGAAGTGGGCCAGGTGACCGAGAGCGTGATGGTGACCGAAGAGATCCCGCTGATGGAGACTTCGAATGCATCCACGGGACAGGTGGTGGATCGCCAGAAGCTCCTCGATCTGCCGAACCTCGGGCGCAATCCCTTCATGATGGCGAAGATCGCGCCAAACGTGGTGCAGGTCGGCGATCCGCGCTTCAACCGGATGCAGGATCAGAGCGGCTCATCGCAGATCAGCATCGCGGGCGGTCCCGTGCGTGGCAACAACTATCTGCTGGACGGCGTGCCAATCACCGACGCGAACAATCGCGCGATTATCATTCCGACCATCGAAGCCGTTGGCGAAGTGAAGGTGCAGGCCAACACTTATGATGCGGAAATGGGACGCACGGGCGGCGGTGTGTTCAATGCGTTCCTGAAGTCGGGCAGCAACGACATTCACGGCAGCGCATTCGGCTATATGCGCGAAGGCTCATGGCTTGCCAACGACTTTTTCAACAACCGCAACGGTGTCGCGCGGCCGAACACTCCGTTCCGCAACTACGGCGCTTCGTTCGGCGGACCGGTTTGGATTCCGAAGATCTACAACGGACGCAACCGTTCGTTCTTCTGGCTGGCTGGCGAAGCTTACCGGCAGAAGTCGGCGGTGTCGCAGGAATTCGCGCTGCCGACGGCCGCGGAACGAATGGGAGATTTCTCGGCGGCGCGCACACGATCAGGTGCGATGCAAACCATCTACGACCCGCTTTCCACGCGTCTGGTGGACGGCGTGTATGTGCGCGATCCGTTCGCGGGCAACGTGCTGCCTGGCAATCGCATTCATCCGGCGGGCCGCGCGATCGCGTCGTACTTCCCAAGCCCGGGCCGTTCGGCATCGTTCCATGGCGCGCCGAATTTCCTGGCGAACTCCGTGCTGGGCGACCGCGCCGATCAGGTGACCGCGAAGGTGGATCACGAGTTCTTTCCGTGGTGGCGCGCCAACGTATCGTATCTGCACTATGGCAGCCGCGAGCCCGGTGAGAACTGGTTCGGCACTCTCTCCACACCCACGGGCTGGCTGCTCTATCGCAAGGTGGACGCCACGCAGTGGAACAACTCGTTCACGCCGAATCCAACGATGGTGATCAATGTCCGCTACGGCTTCAACCGCTTTCCGAACGATACACGCACCGTGGCGGACGGCTTCAATCCGGCCACGCTGGGGCTGCCCTCCTCGTATGTGAATCAGTTGCAGTATCTGCGATTCCCCACCATCGGCATGCAGAACTTCTCGAACCTCGCCGACTCGAATGGGACCTGGGAGATGTTCCACTCGCGCAACCTGTTGGGCAGCGTGGCGAAGTACATCGGCAAGCACAGCCTGAAGGCGGGCGCCGATTATCGCGTGATCAACATCGATTTCCTGCCGCTCAGCAACATCTCCGGACGGTTCAACTTCAATGACCAGTTCACGCGGCGGGATGCGTTGCGAGGCGGCGACGGAACGGGCAGCGACATGGCGAGCCTGCTGTTGGGATTCCCGGCGGGCGGCGATGTCCGCCAGTTTACGAAGTTGCTCACCTACACGCGCTACTATGCGGGTTACTTCCAGGATGACTGGCGGATCACGCCGAAGCTGACGTTGAATCTCGGGCTGCGCTACGAGTGGGAGACGGGCCTCGCCGAGCGTGAGAACCGGCTGGTGGTCGGCTTCGACCGCAATGTGGTGAGTCCGCTGGCCGCCAATGTCACCGGAGTGTTGCCGCGCGGTGGCGTGATGTATGCGGGCGTCAACGGAAATGCTTCAACGTGCTGCAATCCGAATCGCAACAAGTTTGCACCCCGGATCGGCGTGGCATGGGCAGTATCGCCGAAGACGACGATTCGCGGAGGATACGGTCTGTTTTGGGCGCCGGTGCGCTATGAGAGCAATACGGACATCGCGTTGGGCTATCTGGTCTCGACTGAATTGATCGGATCGAACGACGGCGGACTTTCACCGTCGGCGAACCTCAGCAATCCGTTTCCGGGCGGCGTGCTGCGGCCGGTTGGCAATGCGCTCGGACTGCTGGCAGGCGTGGGCCAGTCGTTCGGATTCTTCGATCAGGCGCGGCGTTCGCCCTACGTCCATCAGTATTCGTTTGACGTGCAACGCGAACTTCCCGGCAAGATCGCGCTGTCGCTCGGCTATGTCGGATCGTTCTCGCGGCAGCTTCCGCCGAGCGGCACATCGCTGGGCGGCTACAACATCAATCAGCTTGAACCGCGTTTCCACGATCTCGGCATCAACGCGCTGTCGCAGGCGATCGACAATCCGCTTGCGGGGCGTGGCGGTACGGGTGTGGTGGGCGCGGCGCGTGTATCGCGGGCGCAGTTGCTGAAGCCCTACTTGCAGTTCGGCACAGTGCGCGCCTTCACGTCGCTGGCAACGGCCCGCTATGACTCCATGGTGATCAAGTTCGACAAGCGCCTGGCGGCGGGCATGAGCTTCACCGCGAACTATACGCTGTCCAAGAATCACGACTCGTCATTCGCGACGGCGAGCACACTGAACGCGCAGACCGGATTCCCGCAGAGCGCATACGACATCGGCGCGGAGTATGGTTTGTCAACGGTGCACACGCCCCATCGCCTCTCCGGATCGTTCACTTACGAGCTACCCTTTGGAAAGGGCCGGACATTCCTCAGCCAGAGCAAGGTGCTGGATATGGTTGCAGGTGGATGGGCGATCAACGGATTGATGCTCTATCAGACGGGCTTTCCGCTTGCCGTCACGCAGAACCAGAATCTGAACAGCGTGACGGGCGCGGAATTGCAGCGTCCGAATGCGACCGGCATTTCGCCTACCATCAGCGGCGATCTCGGATCGAAGCTCGACAACTATCTCGCGGCCGCGGCATTCTCGCAAGCCGGCGCGCTTACTTTCGGCAACGTCAGCCGCACCATTTCTGATCTTGGGCCAGGCACGGCCAACTGGGACCTCTCGGTGTTCAAGACCTTCACGGTGTACGAGAAGTGGAAGGCTCAGTTCCGGGCGGAAGCCATGAATGCATTCAACACTCCGTTGTTCCGTGGCCCGAACACTTCGTTCGGCAACGCGAGCTTCGGCCGGATCACGCGTCAGGCGAACTTCCCGAGATACATTCAACTCGGTGTTCGCTTCTTTTTCTAACTGAGAAGAACAACGCCTCAAGGCGAGGGAAGAGAACATGAGCATACTCACAAACGAACAGAAGAGCGAGTTTCTCAAGCGTGGTTTCAGCCGCCGCGCCTTCGGAAAACTGTCGACGGTACTGACGGCGGGGGCTGCCCTGCCCTTCTACAATGAGGCGGCGCTCGCGCAGCTTTCCATGATCGGCCCGCTGCCGCCGGATGCCGTCAAGATCAACGCCAACGAGAATCCCATGGGGCCATGTCTCGAAGCGGCCGAAGCGATCTACAACGTGGTGAAAAAGGGCGGCCGCTACATGTACGAAGAGTCCTTCAACTTCGCCCGGACGCTGGCGGAACAGGAGGGCGTGAAGCCGGAATACGTGCTGCCGTTTGCCGGGTCGAGCGATCCACTGCACCGGGCGGTTCTCGCGTTCACCTCGCCAACGAAGAGTCTGATCATGGCAGACCCGGGCTACGAGGCCGGCTCGCGCGCGGCTGATTTCGTCGGATCGAAGGTGCACAAGATCCCGCTTCGCAAGGATCACTCGCACGATGTGAAGGCTATGGCCGCGGCGGATCCGGAAGCAGGACTCATCTACATCTGCAACCCGAACAATCCGACCGGAACGCTGACGACCCGCGCGGACCTGGAGTGGCTGGTGGCGAACAAACCGAAGGGCGCGATTGTGCTCATCGACGAAGCGTACATTCACTTCTCCGATTCGCAGTACTCGACCGATTTCGTGGCTGCCGACAAGGATGTGTTGGTGCTGCGGACGTTCTCGAAGTTGTATGGAATGGCGGGACTGCGGGCAGGCGCGGCAATTGCGAGGCCGGATCTGATTACGAAGCTCCGTCCCTATGGGGCGGGCGCGTTGCCGGTGACCGGAATGATCGGCGCGCACGAAAGTTTGAAGTCAAAGAACCTGGTGGCGGAACGGCGCAAGCTCAACAAGCAGATCCGCAGCGATGTCTTCGAGTTTCTGGAGAAGAACAACTTCGGATTTGTGCCATCGGACAGCAACTGCTTCATGCTGGATGCGAAGCGGCCCGCGGGTGAGGTGGTGAAGTTGATGGCGCAGGAGAAAGTGTTCATTGGGCGCGTGTGGCCGGCATGGCCGCAGCACACACGCATCACAGTAGGCACTGCGGAGGAGATGGAGAAGTTCAAGAAGGCGTTGCTGAAGGTGTGCGCATAGCAACGGGAGAGAGAAGGGGGCCATCCCTGGCCCCTGTCCATCTTGCGGTGGATACCGCGGAAAAGGCCCCGGCACAATTGCCGTGGCGGCAGCAGGATTGCCTGCACTGACAAGCAAGAAAGGAGGAGTTGCCGGGAGCCACGTGTGAATCTCCATACCGACTCACAAGATTAGAGATGCCACTCGCTCTTCGCAAGTATTCGTGGAGCGCGCTCGCCGGGGATATCGGAGGCGGAATCCTCGCGGCGCTGATTGCATTGCCTTATGGGTTGGCAATGGCTTCGTTGATGGAACTTCCGCCCATTCTCGGACTCTTCTCATCCATTCTCACGGCGCCCTTCACGGCACTTCTCGGGCGCAATCCTGTCTTGATTGGCGGCGTGAGTTCAGTGACCGTGCCCTTCATGGCAGCGGCGGTGCGTGGACAAGGTGTGGGCGGCGCGGCGAAGGTGACCATTGTGGCAGCCGTCGTGATGCTGGTGTTCAGCGTGCTGCGGCTGGGACGTTACGCATCCATGGTGCCGCACTCGGTGATGGCGGGCTTCAGTTGCGGAATCGGCGGAATGATGGTGATCACACAGTTGCGCACGATCTTTGGATTGCGTCTGGATGTGGATCCGGAAGCGTCCATGCTGGTGCTGCTCGGTGCGAATCTCGCGAAGATCGGGGAGATGCAGTGGACCACGCTGGTCACCGCGCTCATCGTGATCAGCATCTCCGTCATGACGGCGCGGTGGATGCCGCGAGTTCCCGCGCCGATCGTGGGCATCGGAATCGTGATCCTGATTTCGAACTACTTCGGCTGGACGATGCGCGAGATCGGAACGATTCCGAGTAACGTACCGCCCTTCGCGGGCTTCTCCTGGACGCCGCGCGATGTGTTTACGGTGTTGCCGGCGGGCTTTCTGTTGGGGTTTGTGGCGAGTGTGAACCTGCTGGTGACCTCGCGTGTGGTGGATCATTTTCGCGGACGCGGCCAAGGGCAGAAGAAGCTGGATGCGGATCGCGAACTGGGAGCCTATGGCATTGCGAATCTTGCGGCCGGGATGTTCGGCGCGCCGCTGAGTGTCGGAATTCCGGCGCGAAGCCTCGCCAACGTGCGATGTGGCGGAACCACGCGATTCTCGAACATCGTGCATGCGGTGGCTCTGCTCGCGGCGGTGCAGTATTTGGGCGGCGTGCTGTCGCATGTGCCGTTGTCGGCGCTGGCAGGCGTCACAGCATGGATGGGCTTCTCGCTGATGGGCTGGAGCACGTGGGCGCGATTGCCGAAGATGCGGCGTGTGGAGGCGGCGGGCTTTCTGTTCACGGCGATCACGGTGCTGGCATGGAACGCGGTGGCCGCGGTCATGATCGGCTGCTCGGTATACGCGCTGCACTATGTGTGGACGCTGCGGGCAGCGCCGGTGAGGCCGGCGGAGGCATAGAACGGCGTTTCAGAAGTTCAGTCCTGTATCTCTTCGCCTCCAATGACAACACGTCGCAGTCCGGGGTGTTGGCTTGAGAGTCGGCGCCTCGGAGCTTGGAGGTTTGAGGCCCGAAACCGTCTGGTACCAAGAAGAGTGCTACTGCGCCGATTATACGGATCTATCCCCCGATCAGTCGGTCTCAAAGAGACCTTTTGCGAGCCCTGACTGCCGGATGATGCTCAACAACGTCCCTCGCCTCAGGGGATCATGAAGGGGGACCGGAACCGTTATCGTGGTGCCTTCCATGCGCTTCTGCATAATGCGGTGGCTTCCGCGCTGGCGGGCCAGCACGAAATCGTGTTGCTTGAGAATCTCGCACACTTCGGAACCCGAAAGGACTCGAAGTCTACCCAACAGGCACCTCGACCTGGGTCACGAATACTTCACTGTGAAATCGCCGCGAAACCTCAGAAGGAGACGCGGTCTCAAAGAAGAGTGTGAGCGCCTCGACAAGGTTGGCGCGTGCCTCTTCAATCGACGCGCCTTGACTGGCGATGTCCAACTCCGGACACAATGCCACGTATCCATCGTCTTCGCGTTCAATGATCGCGGTCATTTGTCGGGCGTCAGGCATACCTCCAGTCTACGCTTTGCGGCGGACCGCCGCCTGCGAAAACGACCGCAGTCTGTGAATCTCAGGTTCCCCCGACGGGTGGGTCCAACCGGGCGAATAGCGACGGTACAGATGCGATCTCCCGCACACCGGGCGCGCTGAGTATCACGTGGCTTCCACCGCGGATAGGCCGACGCCATTCCACATGGTTTTCGTTGGCCACTGATTGCAAGTCTTCGATACGCCAGCCCGTCTGACCCGAGCGCTCGCCGGAAACGGCGCGATCAGGCAACGCGATAGCGGCGGATCGCCTCTTCATCCAGATCAATGCCGAGGCCGGGCTCCTGCGGGATGTCGAGGTAGCCGTCTTTCGCGCGGAGCTTCTGCTTCGTGATCTGCTCGCGCAAGTTCGTTTCTTCCTCGGCGACGAATTCGCAGATCAGCGCGTTGGGAATCGCGTTCAGCCAGTGCAGGGCGGCAGTCACGTTGATGTAGGTGGTGAAGCCGTGATTGGCGACCGGCACACCACGATCCCATGCCAGTGAGGCGATCTTCATCGCTTCGGTGAACCCGCCGCAACGCGTGAGGTCCACCTGCGCAACGTCGATCTGGCCGCGGTCCATCAACTCGAGGAAGCCGCGGCGTCCACTCTCTTCCTCGCCGGCCGCGATGCGCACGGGCGTGGCGGATGCAAGCTTGCGGTAGCCTTCGTAGTCGTCGGGACGCAGCGGCTCTTCGAGCCAGAAGATGCGCTGCTCCGAAAACGCGATCGCGCGTTGCAATGCGGTCTTCGCGTCCCAAACAAGACCCGCGTCGATGAGGAGGTCGGCACTGTCGCCGAGGCCTTTGCGTGCTTCGCGGACAAGGGCGATGTCGGTCTGCTCGTCGCGGCCCATCGGCGCCCAACCGAACTTCACGGCATTGAATCCCTGGCCGCGAAAGCGGCGCGCCATCTCGCCGGTTGCTTTTGGAGTCGCGCCGAATAGCGAACTCGCGTAGCAGCGGATCTTCTGATGAAAACCGCCGCCGAGCAGCTTCCAAACCGGCATGCCGAGGGCTTTGCCCTTGATGTCCCACAGCGCCATGTCGATGCCACTCATCGCTTGAAAGGCAACCCCGAAGCGTCCCGAGTAGACGTTGGCGTTGTACATCTTGAACCAGAGCCTCTCGGTTTCAAACGGGTCCTCGTTGAGGAGAAGGTGTCCGAGGCCGGAGGTGATGGTGTGCGAATAGGGGCCTTCGATGGCGCCCTTGACGGCCATGGGGCTGGAATCGACTTCACCGATCCCCGTGATGCCGGCATCGGTTTCGATGCTCACGATGAGCGCGTCCTGCCCGCTGTCACACTGGTCTTTCACTTCCGGGAGACGCAGGTACAGGGCCTCCACTTTGGTGATCTTCAGATTGGTTGTCACGGACTGCCTTTCGTAGAAATAAGTCACTTAAGAATGTAACTGATCCGGCGCGGGGCGCTCTCAAGTGTTGCCTGCAAGTCCGGTGCGAACAACGCCTGGATGCAATACAATCACAAACGGCTCATGCGATTTTCGCAGGATATTGGGTGAATAGGGGTTCGATATCATGACCAAGTTTCGTCTTCGGATTCTGCCGGGACTACTGCTGATAGCAGCGTCACCGGCTTGGGCGCAGTACACCTCACAACAGATCGCCGGCTTCGTGCGCGATCCATCGGGCGCTGTTGTTCTCAAAGCAAATGTCACCGCCGTGAACACGGCAACAGGGCTTGCGCGAACGTCGCCGGCGAATGAGAACGGCTACTACGTGATTGCGAACATTCCCATCGGCACCTACGATGTGACTGCCGAATCGGAAGGGTTCAAGAAGTATATCCGCAAAGGCGTGCAGATCACGGTCGGCGCGAAGGTGGATGTCGACGTCGATCTGCAGGTCGGCGGCGTGGCGGAGTCCGTCACGGTATCGGCCGATACGGCGCAAGTGGAAGCGAGTTCCGGCGAAGTCGGCCGCCTGGTCACTGGCGAGCAGGCGACACAACTTCAACTCAACGGCCGCAATTTCGCGCAGTTGCTCGCGCTGATTCCCGGCACGTCGACGAACAATCGATCGAGCTTCGATCTGTTCGGCGGCTTCGGGTCGAACATGAGCAATCAATCCGTGAATGGCGGGCGCAACTATACGTTCTCCTGGAACGTGGACGGCGCCGACAACAAGGACAACGGTGGCGGCGGCAACAACTTCGTCAACGTGAACCCCGATGCGATTGCCGAGTTCAAGGTGCTGACGACGAACTACAACGCGGAGTACGGGCAGAACTCCGGCGCCGTGATCAATCTTGCATTGAAGACAGGCTCGAAGGATTTCCACGGCACGCTTTACGAGTTCATCCGCAATGACGCGTTCGATGCCTACTCGTGGAACTCGCGGACGAAGCAGAAACTGCGGTTCAACAACTTCGGAGGCAATATCGGCGGGCCGGTGACGATCCCCGGCAAATTCAACGCCGATCGCAACAAGCTGTTCTTCTTCGCGGGCACCGAGTTCAAGCGCCTGCGCCGGGGCACGCCGCAGTTCTGGAACGTGCCGACGCTGGAGCAGCGGTCGGGCAATTTCTCCGCGCTGCCGGCGGCGTCGCAACCGCGCGACGTGACGAATGGCCAACCGTTCGCGGGCGGCATCATTCCGGCGAGCCGGCTCTCACGCAACGGATCGCGGCTGGTGAATCTCTATCCGAGGCCCAATTTCACGGGCACGGGCGGCAACTTCCTCTTTCTGCCGCCGGATCCGCTGAACACGAACCAGTACATCGTGAAGGGCGACTATCTATTGAATGAGAAACACACCATCGCCGTTCACTATTTGCGCGACTACTACACATCGCTGCAGAACACAGGGCAGACGGCGACGTACGAACGCCTGATTCCGGGCACGAACACCTCGGCGAAGTGGACCTGGGTGAAGAGCCCGACCTCCGTAAACACCTTCCAGTTCACGTTCACGGGCAATGTGATTCTGCAGACGAACTTCGCGGCGAATCCGCTGTTCCTCAACGACTACTCGCGGCAAGCCAACGGCATCGACTATCCGATGATCTATGGCAATGAGCGCTCGATTCCGAACATCGCGATCGCCGGTTTCAACTCGTTGAACACGACGCCGCGCAACTGGAACAACTTCAACCGCGTGTTTCAATTCAAGGATGATTACTCGAAGCTGATCGGCAATCACAACCTGAAGTTCGGCGTGCTGGCGATGCGCAGCCGCAAGAATCAGGACAATCAGCCGGCCATCAACGGCAGCGTGAACTTCGCGCCGGGGCATGCTTTATCCTCGGGCAGTTCGCTGGCCGATGCTCTGCTCGGCAACTTCAATACGTATACCGAAGCTTCGAGTGGCCGAGAAGGGTGGTTCCGTTTCTCGCAAGCAGAGTTCTATGCGCAGGACAACTGGAAGATCTCGTCGCGGCTGACACTCGATATCGGCGCGCGCTACATGCTCCTGCAACCGCAGTATGCGCAGTTGCAGAACGCGGTGGTGTTTGCGCCGCGCTTCTTTGATCCCGCGAGAGCGCCGCAAGTGGATCGCGCATCGGGCCTGCTGATTCCAGGCACGGGCGATCCCGTGAATGGCCTGGTGGTCGGCGGCACATCATTCCCATCGTTCGCATCGTCGCGAATTCCGAACGCGAATGCGCCGGAAGTGCAACGGCTGTTCCGTGGTCTGCCGAAGGAGATCTCGCCATGGGATCTGGGCACGCTGGGTCCGCGGATTGGTTTCGCTTACGATCTCACGGGGAAGCAGAACACGGTGCTGCGCGGCGGTTACGGCATGTTCTTCGAGCGCATTCAAGGCAACTTCCTCTTCGGGCGCGTGAACAACCCGCCCTTCATTCAGGAAGCAGCGCTGCAATCGGCGAACATTGAGAATCCGGCGGGCGGCAGTACGCGGCCTGTGCCCTCGAACGTGTCGTCATACGATATCGATGTCAAGGTACCGACAGTGCAGAACTGGAGCTTTGGCGTACAGCACAAGATGTTCCGCGATTTCCTGCTCGATGTGGCGTATGTCGGGTCGAACGGCTGGAATCAATACCGGCAGCTCAATCTGAATCAGTTGCGGGAAGGAACACGGCAAGCCAATCCCGGGGCGAACATCAACGCGCTGCGGCCGTATCGGGGCTATGCGGAAATCACGCATCATGTGACGAACGCGAACTTCAACTATCACTCCATGCAGGTGCAGTTGCGGAAGCAGTTTGCGCGCGGTGGCCTGGTGAACGTCGCCTACACGTGGGGCAAGAACATCGCCGATGCGACGAACTTCAATGAGCAGCCGATGGACAGCTACAATCCACGGCGCGACCGCGCACGCACGGAGTTCGACCGCCGGCAGATCTTCGTGCTGAGCTACGTGTATCCGCTGCCGTTCTGGCAAGGCGGTGGCACGTGGTACAAGACGGCGCTTGGCGGCTGGCAGGTCTCCGGCATCACCACACTGCAAACTGGACGTCCCTTGAACTTCGGAATCCAGGGCGATGTGGCAGGCACGGGACTGACGAATCAGCGTCCGAACGTGGTTGGCGATCCCTATGCCGGCGACTCGCAGGCGCTACGCTTCTTCAATACGGCGGCGTTCGCACCAGCGGAAGCAGGCGCGTTCGGCAATCTGGGACGCAATGCGATCAACGGTCCCGGCACGAACAATTGGGATGTGTCGCTACAGAAGATCTTTAGCTTCCGTGAGCATCTGAAACTGGAGTTCCGTGGCGAGGTCTACAACGCGCCGCATCACTTCAACTACTTCGGTGTCGCCACCACGGTGGGAGCGGCGAACTTCGGCCAGGTGACCAGCGCGACGGATCCCCGTACGCTGCAACTCGGCCTGCGATTCTCGTTCTGATGCGATTGCATGAGAGGGAGTTGGGGTTCCAACTCCCCGCTCTTCGAAACGCTAGGGGCGAACCACGGTAAAGTCGCCCATCCCTTTGGATTTCAATTCTGCAAGCGCGGTGTGAAGCATCCCGACCAGACTGTAGCTTCCGGTCTGGGCACGAGCCACCAGGATGCCGAGAGGCCGGTTGGTCCCGGAATCCACCACAAGGGAGCCGGAGTCTCCGGGGGCGCAGAAGGGTTGCGCTCCATCGTCCTGAACGACCAGCATCTGTTCGATCTCCGCAATGCTTGGAGACATGCCGTCAAACTCGACCATCGCGCTGGCATCGAACGAGGTTGCACTCCCGGTGGTCAGGCCAGTGACCGCGCCCGCCTTTCGCACTGGCCGCTGACGAGCCCTGACGAGCGCGCGGAAGCTGACGGCGGTGACGGGCGTCATGCTTGCCAAGGGTTCGACGGGATCATAGAACCGGCGGAATACGCTCTGTGTGGCCACCAGTTTCGCGACCGCGACATCGGTCTGATTGTCGTTGAGATCGACGGGAACAAACTTGACGTCGCTGCCCACATGGACCTCTTGAGTGCTTTGGGGAAGGTCCACAAACACTTTGGTATCGCCGGTGGTGTTCCTGGCGATGACGTGGTTGGCGCTTAGAACCCAGCGGCGGTTTGTGGCATCCTTCACGATCACGCATGGCGATCCCGTGTTTCCGGCCGTTCCGTCCACACGCGCAAAGATGGCAGCTCTCGAGTGCAACTCTCCCGCCGCCGCCTTCCACGCGCCAACAGGGATCACACGCGTGGGGACTTTCAGTTCACGAATGAAGCTCAACAGATCGTCAGGGCCAGGCGGCTCAGAGACGAAGAATTGAATGGCTTCTGATCCGGGCTCACGCGATTCACTGTAGCCTGCGGCAATGCCGATCCAATCGCGCCGCCGTTTTTCCATTTTTGCGAAGCTCTTCCAATAGGCGAGGGCCCTTCGATACTCCTTCGCCAGCTTCGAAAAGTTATCCACATTCTTCACAACCTTTACCTCCTCCGCACACCGCGGGTTCTCCGCCCACTCCCATGGAGGCGTCGCCCGGATCCGGATTGAGCAGCATTTGCGCCAGCCTCGCGGCTACTTTCTCACGCGTGACCAGGTCATGAAACTCCCTTCGATGAATCCCTGGACAGGGAGTGGGCTGGCGGCGCGCCTGGGTGGCGTCGATCGTATCGTTGATGCCTGTGCTCTGCCAGCCCAACAGAACGAAGGTCTTCTTGAACTCGTCGGTGAAGTGATTTCGGCGGCTGGGCATTCTTCTGGGCTCATCAAACAGGTGCAACACGGCGACGGCGTTGTCGGCAGGCTGAACGCGCCGGATTGCCGGTTGCCAGAACCGGGCATGCTTCCGGCCGGTCAGCCGCACATCGCGAAACCGTTCCACTTCGTACTCGAAGACGGTCTTTACGGAAAGGTTCTTCGAACTGAGCCCGCTGAGATCACCAACCAGGTTTGCCGAGATGTCCTGAGTGAACACGGGATGGAGAACCTTGGGCGCAGGCAGGATCACGCGGCGAAGCCCCACTCCCGCCTTGTCCAAGTCGCTCTGCACCTTGACCACGAGGTTCTTCTCGCGATCCCAATCGGCGGTTCCCTCGCGAACACCTTCCAACTCCAGGACGGTCCGGTCGGGAATGGGCCGCTCGTTCAGCCAGGAACCGGCTAGATACTCATGCTCCGGCATTTCGACGAAATAGCCATGAAACTTCCCGTCCTTGCGCTTCACCAAAGTGACCAGGCCATGGACCACCACATACAGCGTTCCTTCGTTCGCCACTTGACTCTCCTTGTTTGGAATGAAATCGGTTGTCAGAAACATAAACGGCGCATCGCCGCTAATGCCTGCTGAAAATCTGAAAGCCCGCCCAGTAATACGGATGCGATGTTGCAGCGCCCCCGCGGACCCGCAAGATCGCATCGCGCAACGCGTCCTCCGCGCGGCTCCCTCCGAGCCATTGATCATAGAACATGCCGCCGATGTCCGCGGCGACGGAGGATCGCGCAGCCCATCTTGCCGCAATCACCCGCGACGCGCCCGACTCAAGGAACGCACGGACGAGATGATCGGCGTTGAGATTCCCGGATGGCTCTCCATCCGCGGCGGAACACGCCGCAAGGAACACCAGCTTGAGGCGCGAAAGATTGAGATCCGCAAGTTCCTGGGCCGTGAGTAACGGTCGCGAGCCGTCCGGTTCGGGAGCGACCAGCAAAGCACCGAAGCCGCCATGCGAGATTCCGTGCCCTGCGAAATGCAGGAAGCCCGCGCTGGGAAGCAGACGTCTCATGGCCGCGCCGGTGGCGGATGACGCCTCGATCAATGTGGCGCGAGGCGCCTTCCGATGAATGCGAAGGGCCTCCACTTTCGCATCGGGGAGCCTCGGGAACTCCTTGCGCAAGGAAGCCGGCAGAGTGGGTTCAGCGACAATCAAGCCTTCTGCTGCGGACGCACCAAGGGATGGAGGCGAGGCTCCACCGGCGGTCTGAATCACAGCGGCGCGGTCGATCCAATAGCCGCTACTTCTCAGAGGCATCGCCGGCCAGGGGACGCGCGCAAAGGGTCCGTCGGCATCAATGATGAGCGTACGCGCATCACTGAGCAGCGGCTCCAATTCCGGACGCAACGGCCTCGCGAGTTGCTCGCCGGTCTCGCGGACAGCCGGTTCCGGAGCTTCGGGATCCGAAGCGACCGCCGCAAACATCTCCGCGGTGCGCTGATAGGACTCCGTGCGCACGGGAAGTTGAGCCGCACGCAGGCTGGATGCGGTTTCCAGCCAGATCCAGACGCCGGAAGGAAGCGCGGCAATCGTCAACGCCACGGCTCCAGGATCGAGACCTGCCGCCCTTCCCTCCCTTCCTGCCGACCGGAACACGCGCCAGGTGGCCAGAGCATCCGCGGCACGGCCCTGACGAAGCTGAATATCGGCGAGTCCACGATAGCTGGCTTCCACCTGGCGGCAGGACGCGTCGCGCTGTACTCCGTTTGCGATATTGACAAGCCGCTTGTCATTCTCCGAAATCACTTCGCGATAGCACGATTCGGCCTCCTCCAGACGGCCTTTCGCGAGGAGCGCATCGCCTCGGGCTTGAGCTTGAAACAGCCGTGAAAAATGCCCGAACTCCATCGGGCCGCCGGCGGAAAGCACTTCGAGGGCGCGATCCGGCTGTCCGCGCAAAGTCGCGGTCTCCGCCATTTCCACACGGACCACTGGCTTCGCCTGTTCGGGAAAATCGGACGCCGACAAGATGCTCTCAAGGTCCCGCGGCGATTCGTAAGCGCTGCCCGTACGGGCCGCAAGCAGCCTCGCTTTCGAGAGTGTCATGGCGTAAGTCGCTTGGTTGAGAGTTGGCCGCAAGACGCGTTCGGACTCCGCTGCAAGCAACGCAGCGACGTAGGGACGGTTCCAACCTTCGGCCAGTTGCGCGAGGGAATAATAGAACTGATGCCCGCGCAGTTCCGGTACAACACCAGCCCAGTAACGATCGAGTCCCTCACGCGCGCGGCTCCAATGAAACAGCGGACGCCCGAGACTCACGTGCCTCTCCACCAGGAAGCCGAGAGCGCGCAAGGCAGCCGATTCGTACCCGCTCCGGGAAGCGCGCTCATACGCTGCCTCGCGGGCGGGAAACGTATCAATTGCGCCAAGGCGCGTTCGTCCCGCGATGGCATCGAGTTCCGCGTGAATCGCGAGCAGCAGGTAGGATCGCGACGCGGCACGTACGTGCAGAGCCGAGGCTTCCTGAGCGCAGGGCAGACCTCGCCTTTGAAGGGCATAAACGCGCTCCGCCTCCAGCGCCGCCGAGAGCGCAGTTTGCTGGGGCGCGATGCTCCGTAAAGCTCGCACCGCAATCGAATCCGCCTCCTGATACTTCGCGCTCAAGTTGGCCAGCCGGGCGTTCGATAGCGAACGCAACGCCTCGGAGGGATGCGGCTGTGCCAGCAAATCCAGAAGCCAGCGATCGCCATGCCGCTGATCGATGCTGGCGGCGAGCCGCGCGAGGTTCTCGCGAGTCAGCGGGGTCCATGGCGCGGCGAAAACTTCCCCAACCACGTGATCGAGGGCTCGTTCGCTGGCTCCGGCAGCATCGGTTACCGCGACATCGCGAGCCTTTCCGATGGCGGCCTCGCGGCGCTGCATTCGATGCTCGATGTTCTTTGCACGGCTGATCGCTTCCTCGCCCCACTTTCCGGCGCCTTGCGACGCCTTCTTCCATTGCTCGGCCGCCTGCAGGGGCATGGGAAAACGTTCCAACAGGGCAGCGAAGTTGTGTTGCGCCTCCGCGCTGCGATCACCCGCATGGAGCGCCATGGCAATCTGATCCAGCGCTTGGGCGTAGTCAACGGCACGCTGCTCCACGCCGCCTCTCAGCGCGATGGCCACTGCGAGTTCAGCACGCGTTGCGGCTTGTTCGCTGGAATAGAGGGCGAGTTTGTACTGGGTGATGGCGGCGTCAATCTTGCCGGCAAGCAGCAAGACGCGGGCCCGCAGAATTCGGACGCGGGGATCATCCGCGGGCTGAAGCTTCTGAATGGCCAGGAGTTCGGCGCGCAGGTCCGAGGGTTCCACGAAGCGCGATTTCAATTCCGCCCAAGGTGCTCCCGGCCAACGATACTCAAAGGGGCGATACCGCTGGTAGGCCGCGTTGACAAGACCACTGGCGCGCTGCAGTTGCCATTGAGGAAGTGCACAGGATACGGCGGCCAGCGCCGCAATCAGAAGTGTAGTGCACCATCCCAGGCGCCGGAGCATGGAAGCATAGTATCAGGGGCGCAGACGTTTCGATTCGTTCCGCCAGTTTCCATCGCTTTCCAGATTCTCGAATCGCTCCCACACTTCGATCGCCGATTGCCTCTGGCCCTCCATGGTCATGAGCAAGGCGAGGTTGAAGAGCAGCGCCGGATCGCGGGGATGGCGCTCCGCGGCGGCCTTCACAATCTTTAGAGCAGCCGCCGTGTCGCCCTGTGCCGCGTACGCCACCGCAAGATTGTTATGCACATCGCTTGCGTCCTCGTTCAAGGCTTTGAGCTTTTCGAGCAAGGCGATAGCGCGGCGGTAATCCCTCTCCCATAAAGCGGCGCGCGCGGCCCAGGCAAGTTCCGCGGGGGATTCACCGGTGGGCACGGGAAGCACTCTGCCTTCGGCGCTGCCTCGATTCTCAGCCGCCGGTCCCCAGGGTACTCCCGCCACTCGATATGTGAAGGGCCGTCCTTTGGCGTATGCTTCCGCGATCAACTGCTGGTCCGGAGCAGATCGCCGCAGTTGCCATCCAATCGTGGAGGCGCAGACCAGAAGCGCAGCAGCCCACGCGGCGTAGCGGATGAAGCGCCGTTTCGGCACGGCGTTGGGCCGCAACTGCTTCGCCCGTATGGCGAGCACCTGATCGGCCACCCGGCGCTCGTCAATCGCCTGAGGGTCCTCGGCATCGTCGGCATCATCGCGACACTGAATCGCCTGGCGAAGCCGGAGCGCGCAGTGGGCGCACACGGTCGCATGATCGAGAAGCGGCTCTTCCCGGGCGGCGGGCAAGCCTCCAAGGACCAGCCCAATCCAATCGGCGTCGTCGGGACACTGCTCCGTGCGTGCGGAAGGGTGCCGGGCGAGCATCTCGTTAAGGTCGCGGAACTCCTCACTGGCCATCATGATGTTCCTTTACCAGCAGAAAGGGCGCCGCCGCCAAACTGATCACGCAGCCTCTCGATGGACTTTCGCAGCACCGTTTCCACTCCACTCTCCCGAAGTCCGATTGCCGCCAGAGACGCGATCTGCTTCGCGGTCAGCCCGGCAAAATAGCGAAGGAAGAACACCCGGAAGTCCCGCTGGCTGAAGTTGGCACGGGCGAAGTCGCGAATGCGTTCGATATCGAGCCGCTCGGTGGGATCCGCATGCTGTGCCGCCGGATTCACATCCGACAGAGAGACGGGTCTGGGTCTCGTTACCATCTTATCTCTCACGTAGAAGATCGCGACCGTTTTCAGAAAACGGAAATCCGAACCTTCGCCCTGCCACGAGAAACTGCGCAGCACATGCCCCTGCCGGTCCACCAACTTCAACGAGAAGCTCTGTTCCAGATCCGCAATGTCTTCGGGGTCGCGAACGCCGTACTTGGAAGCTTCTTTCACAATCGTCCCGACGATCAGCCGCTGATAGCGGGCCCGGAACGCGTCCCACGCTGCGGGATCGCCGGCGGCGCACTGTTGAAACAAGTCGGGGATGGAAGGCGCAGATGCCATTCAGATTGAATCTGCCAGTATAGAACCTCCTTGCCCTTTCGTGGGTTGGACTTCCTTTCCATCTTGATAACGGCGCCAGCGGCCATTTTCCTTCGCGGCGGTTGAAAGTTGAGCTAACCACCACAGGCACAGCTCATCACTTTTCGTATCGATTCGCGATCGAGAGCGTAGACCGCCGTAAAGATCCCCTGTTTGTACTCACCGTGAACGATGATCTCCATGCGGCCATCTCCATTCAGATCGGCGAGCATCGCAATGCGCTGTTCACTGAGGTCTTCCCCGTCTTTCTCGAGACTGGCGATCAGCGTGCTGACGCGGCCTTGCGATTGGCGGCGAACGAGGATCGCGGTGTAGCTCCCGGGATGTCGAAGCACGGCGATGATTTCTGGCTGGCCATCGCCGTCGAGATCGGCACGGAGGGTTTGCCCGACCTCCGCCTGTTCCCGCAGGCCCTGGTCTGCGAGAAAACGTTGGAACGCTCGCGCATAGCGTCCCTTGTGTTTCGAAAGATCCTCCACGGGCCTCGGCTGCGGATTCCATTTGCCGCTGAACACCACGAAGGGCAGGTTCCCGGGGGGCACTGGGGTGAGTGTGGCGCTGCGTGTGCCTTCACAGGCTTCTCCCGCGGATTCCACGCCGCCAACGCTCACGGGGATGGAGACGCCGCCAGCATACACGGCGCGAAAACTGCCTGTGGTGGAGACGGGGCCGGTGGGTATCCAGGCGCCTTCTTTCACGCCACCGAGAATACAGCGCACGTGGGAGTCGAGGATGGCGGTGGGATCGGCGGCGTACACGTGGATCGCGCAGAGAGCGAGGATCCACGGCCCGAAGCGCACACGCACTTCAGAGTAGTTTCGCCACTTCGAAATGCATTCCATCGCTTCGCCCTCCGCCGAAGTGGCCACCCCAGTAGAACCCATACTCGTAGCTGATCTCGACGAGTTCGAGCACGCAGCCCGGCTTGCCCAATCTTGCAACTGGTTTGCCGAGCTTGTTCCACATTGCGTTGATGTCGAACGCGGTGCCCCAGGAATGATTGCTGAGATGCGCGCGGTCATGCGTTGCGCGACGCATGTATCGCGGGTTGAACGCACCATCCCAGGTGAGGATGTTGCCGAGCAGTCCCGCTTTCTCCCAGGCGTTGAACAGGCCACGGATCTGATCGTGTGCCTTCTTGAAGAACCTGGTCTTGCCTTCACGCTTGAAGCGGCGCAGTTGCGGAATGATCACGGTGCCGACGTTCTCGCGATCCCAGCCATCCGTAATGCGGATATCGTCCGTATCGGAACCCATATCCTCGTATTCAAAGCGGCCGAACAGGGCCTCACGATTGGCCTGTTTGAACGGAGGGCGCGCGGGCATCCAGGAACGATCTCGCAGTTCGTCCTTGTGCACGGTGCTGTGGAATAACTGCGGCGCCGTGTAAGTGGGACTAAGATCGAAGTCCTCCGTCCGGGTGCGGTCACGCGGGCCATTCATGCAATTGGGTCCAGGCAACAGGATCATCCTCCCGCTCGGCACCCAGGATGAACTCACCAGATGTGGATTTGCATAAGCGAATGCCGTCATCGGAATTCCGAACTGATCAATCAGATCCGTGGTGCGATACCGCTTTCTCACGAAACAGGCGACGTATTGGGGCTGCGTGAGCCCCCGCCACGCGGCTCTTGCAAGGCTTCCAAGACCTCCAACCAAACGGTCGACGAATTGTGGTGACATGTTGTTGCTCTACCGGAACAACGCGAGGAAAACTCGCGAAGTGGATCACGATGGAGCAAACGCGAATGTTACAGGTTCTATGGCAGTACTTTGATTGCGATATTGCGGTAGTAGACGGGCCAGCCTTCCGACTGCAGGCAGATGTTGCCTTCACGAGGCTCGGCATCGGCGCCCTCATTCACCAGAACGCCGTTCAGCACCACGGTGACCTTGCCTTCCTTCGATGTGATCTCGTACTTATCCCAAGAGCCAAACGGTGGGCGGTCCTTGACGAAGGGGCCACGTTTGGCGCCCGTGATCTTGCCTCCGCGCACGCCGAAGAGACTGCCAGCTTCACCATAGTAGCCCTGCACTTCAAACGAGGTGGGCCAACCGTTGACAATCGAACCAGCATGAATGAAGAAGCCTGCGTTGGGCCATTCGTTGCCGCCGGGCTTGGGCTCCCAACCCAGTTGGAATCGCCACTCGGCGCGCAGGATGTAGTTGCGATACACCTTCTTGCTGCGAAGGATTCCGTTCGGCTGTCCGGTGCATGCGATCACGCCATCGCGCAGGCTCCAGGCTTCGGCGGGGGTTTTGCCGTCCACCGTCCAGTGTTCGGCGAGATCGCGCTTGGGCATCAGGCTGACGAACTCTTGGGCAGTTGCGCTGACAATGCTTACGGCAACAAGAATAGCGATGCGGTGAATCATCGACCGCGATTATATCCTGGGTGCGGGTATTGGGTGCGGGTATGTGGAACGGCCCCGATCCCTCCCGCCGCGGTTGCATCGTTCAAGCCCTCTCCGGTTGCGGACAGACTCGATGCGGGCCGCGTACGGAGCGATCCCGATTGAAGGCGGTACGCCCGCCCGGACAATCCGGTTCGCGGGAACAAGCGCGACTACATCAATGCCGATTCCCTATGCCGTATATGCCGTATGGTGCATACCGGAAGTTTGGCCTGGGAAGTCCAATTCACAGACGAATTCCAGAGATAGTGGAATTCTCTGAGCGAAGGCGAGCAGGACG
>JAEUQE010000619.1 GCA_016789785.1 Bryobacterales bacterium | reverse complement strand
CGAAGCTTCCGCAGGCGACGCCGGTGGCAACGTCGCACTGGGAACTGGTGGCGAAGCACGCGTTTCGCGAAGGACGTCTGGCGCCCGTATCGTACATGTTCCAGACGAAACAGCCGTTCGATGTGGAGTTGAACGTGGCCGCATGGATTGCGATGGTGGTTGCCGACTGCAATGGGAAGAACACGTTGGCGAGCTTGCATGAATCCCTGCAGAAGAAGGGCAAGGTTCCACAGGAGCAATTCCTGGACGCCATGCGGGCGCTGCTTTCCTGCGACATCGTGAGGCTTCCGGAGGAGCGTGTTCCAGGGCCCTCCGCGGGCCCGGTGCGGCACTACTTCCTTCAGTAACGGACATGCACAACGAACTGAGACAAAGACTGATGGCCGGACTGGTAATCCCGGCGCATCCGCTCGCCTTGACCGCCGGGCGTAAGCTGAACGAACGCCGGCAGCGCGCGTTGACGCGCTACTACGTGGCATCCGGCGCCGGCGGTGTGGCGGTGGGCGTGCACACCACGCAGTTCGCCATCCGGGACCAGGGGCTGCTGGAGCCGGTCCTCGCGCTCGCCGCGGAAGAGGCCGCCGGAGTGTTGCGAATTGCTGGTGCCTGCGGACTCACACCGCAGGCGGTGAAGGAAGCGGAACTCGCCGCGAGACTGAAGTACGACGCGGTGCTGCTCAGTCTGGCGGCGTTGAAGACGGCTTCGGTGGACGAGTTGATCGCGCATGTCCGTGCAGTGGCGGAAGTGATGCCAGTGTTCGGTTTCTATCTGCAACCCGCCGTCGGTGGCCGGTTGTTGCCTTACAGCTTCTGGCGCCGTTTCGCCGAAATCGAGAACGTGGTTGCGATCAAGATGGCGCCGTTCAACCGTTATCAGACACTGGATGTCGTGCGTGCCGTGGCTGAGAGCGGACGGGGCGGCGAGATCGCCCTCTACACCGGCAACGATGACAACATTCTTGCCGACCTCGTGACGTCCTACGAATTCCCCGGCTGTGCGCCTTTGCGCATCACAGGGGGACTGCTGGGGCAATGGGCCGTGTGGACGCATCGCGCCGTGGAACTGCTGGCGGTCGCGCGAAGTGGCAACACCGATGCGATGCTCACCTGGAACGTTCATCTCACCGATGCGAACGCCGCGGTGTTTGATGTGGCGAACCACTTCCATGGCTGCATTGCCGGGATCCACGAAATCCTTCGTAGACAGGGCTTGCTGGAGGGCATCTGGTGTCTGGATCCGAATGAGGGTCTGTCGCCAGGACAGGCTGAGGAACTCGATCGTGTGACTCGAATGTATCCACACCTGACGGATGACGCCTTTGTAAAGGAGCATCTTGATGAGTGGCTCGCCGGTTGATCTGGTGCGAGGGTTCGCGCCCGAGGAAGGCTTCGCGCTTTCGACCGAAGCGGGCTGGAATCAGACCATCGGCGACTGGCAGCGGCTATTACGGCTAGTGCCCGCAGGCTGCATCGGAGTGCGCGACGAAGGGCGGTTGGTGGCAAGCGCCATCGCGTTCCCCTATCAGCGGCGTATGGCTTGGATCGGCATGGTGCTGACAGCCGTTGCGTATCGCGGGAAAGGCTACGCGCGGACACTGATGCAGCAGTGTTTGGATGATCTGGACGCCATCGGCCTGGAGTGTGTGAAGTTGGATGCCACCGATCTTGGGCGTCCGGTCTATCTGAAGCTTGGATTTGTCGATGAGCGTCCGGTGTCGCGATGGTTGCGCAAGGCTGCTTCGTTGGAGGGCGCGGCTGCGCCCGCGGTGGAACAGCGGCTTGATGAGAGTCTGCTGACAGAGGATGTGGCGCTGTTCGGCGCTGACCGGTCGCCACTCCTGCGGGAACTCGCGGCGCACGGATCGC
>JAEUQE010000618.1 GCA_016789785.1 Bryobacterales bacterium | reverse complement strand
TGGCCTGACTATACGCAGAGCCCCGATGACTCGCGCGAGTTCATTCGCAAATGTGTGTTCGAATACGCGCATCAACAGACCATGGCATGCGGCATCTGGTACGGTTCGCGATTCGCGGGAGGCATGGGCGCACACCTCGATTGCGCGAATCGTACCGCTTCGGTCGGGTATTGGATCGATCACGACCTGGAGGGAAAGGGAATTGTCATTCGCGCGACGGAGGCGATGATCCGCTATCTGTTCGCGCACTGGGCATGCAACCGGATCGAGATCCGCTGCGCGACGGAGAACACGCGCAGCCGGGCGATTCCGGAACGGTTGGGATTTCGCAATGAAGGCACGCTGCGAAGCGCTTTTCTGCTCCGCGACCGGGTGCTGGATATCGTTGTCTATTCGATGCTGCGCGCGGAGTGGGATGCGGCTACTGCGCGCGGACCAGAATAGCGTCACCGAGTTGCATGCGCTGAGCGTTCATGTGGAACGTCACAATGCGGCTTCCGTTCTTCTGGCTGGTGAACAGGACCTTGTTGCCGAAGACGAAATAGCGGCCACTGTCGCTGTCGTCCTTGGAGGAAAACATGGAGCCGCCTCCGGCTGAGATCGACGTGACGGACTTCGACGAATACTCATAGGAGCCATTGGGCGCGAAGGTGTAGTAGGTGGAGGAACTGTCCGACCATCCGCCGGACGCTGCGTTTTGATTGCCCGAGACCTGTGCTCGCGCCTTCGCCCAACGGCCAGTGAATGGCACGGCAGCTTTCGCATCGAAGGTGAATGCGCCGACCTTCGCAGTTCGCATCACCTCATCGGCAGCGGCCTTCACCGCTTCATATTGCGTCATGGGTGCAATGCCCATCACACCCACGGCCACGTCTTTGAGCAGTGAGCCGAAGAGGTAGACCGCAACTTCGGTACCGTCGGGACTGGTGCCCGCAAAGGTGATCACAAAGCCCTGTCTGCCGGCGATGGCGCGTTCTTCGGGATTGCCGGCGATGCGCGGACCTTGCGAGAACTTCAGATCCTTCACGGCCGCGCCCATGGCGGCGCCCAAATGATCGGCACTGTCGTAGATGCCTGTGTGGACCATGATGGTACTCTGCGGCGAGACCGCGGGGATGAGCACGGCATTGTTGTCCTGCTGTCCCGCGAGCTTCCAGCCGGATGGCGGCGTGATGGTGACGGGCACTGGCGCGAAACTGACTGCCGTGGAACTGACTGGCGCTTGCGCCAACGTCGATGAAACGAGCAGCGTGAACAGGAACATCAGCATCCTCCAGTCAGACACGCGGATTTCGAGAGTCAATCCCCTCGCGAATCGAGCGGAGGATTTCGGCAGGCACGCGGTCGAGATCCTCAGGGATGTCGATGTCGTGCCACGGCTGGCCCACGTGGATGGTCAACCCACAGCGTAGCGCGCCGGCGACGGTATCCGCCAATGCGTGATGCGTGGACCAACGCACGGATTGAAACATCGCACTGTGCGTGCGGCGGCAGGCGATGGCGTAGTAGCCCCCATCGGCGGAAGGCCCAAGCACGACGTCTGCGCTGGCGTTTACAAGCGAGAGCAGTTGCTCGTCAGGCAAGCCGTGGATATCAGCGCCGAGAATCATGACTTTCGGACGCCCCTCGGCCAGCGCGCGTTGCAAGGCTGCGAGCATGCGCTCGCCCAGATCGCCCCCGGTCTGCAAGCGGTGTGGCGCGGCTTCGGGCCAGGCATCGGTGGGGGAGTCCGTGTGGAGTTCGGCATCCAGGTGTAAGTGAAGTGATTTTAATTGCTTCCAGAGGTTTGCGACGAGTACAAAATGTAACTGCGCCGCTTGAGAGGGCGTCAGGACAGGTGTGAGCCGGGTCTTCACGTGTCCCGGGACCGGCGC
>JAEUQE010000617.1:1002-1904 GCA_016789785.1 Bryobacterales bacterium | reverse complement strand
ACGCCCTTCACGGACTTGCCATTCTTGAGAAACGCCGTGACGCCTTTGTATTGATGGAAGCCGTCGGCGTCGGGATCGACGACCGACTCACGGATCTCTTCGGCCGGCTTCGACGCACCGATATTGCTCAAGTCGGGACCGAGCATTCCACCACGCCCCAGAATGCGATGGCAATTGCCGCAGCCTGCTTTCGCGCTCCAGAACGTCTGCTCGCCTGCCGTGACGTTGCCGGGGACATTCGCCTCGGCAGCCGGCGCGGTCAACGAGCGCACAAATGCCGCGAGTTGCCAGATCTTGTCCTCTGGCAGATTCGTCGCGGGCATGTCGGCGCCAGGCACGCCTTTCTGAATGGTCTTGAAGAGATCGTTGTCATCCATGGGATGCCACACACCGCGCTGCCGCAGATTCGGTCCGCGGCCGCCCTGCCCTTTCGGGCCGTGACAACCCGCGCAGGAGGTCATGTACAGCTTCTGACCCTCCGCGATCGCCACCGGATTGCCGATCGCAGGGTTCTTCTTCTTGCCATCATCCTCAACGGCGTGCTGTGCGAGCAGCGGCACGGCACCCAAAACCAGAAAGAGACGGAAACCGGAGTGCAACATAAGACGTGGATACTATTTTGCACCATGCCATGATGTGGTGCGGCCTCCCGCCGTAACAGAAGTATCTTCTCGGCCGTCTCGCCCCTGTTTCATCGCGGCTTGTCCCAGGACGCCGAACTCACACTTCAGTTCCTCGTCTCAACGTTCATGCGAATTCCCGTCATCCCTCTCGCTTTCGTGCTTGCCGGCGCGGCATGGGGACAATTCCCTGGCCTTACCATGCCGCCCAGCGGCGACAATCAACGCGCTTCCGTCACTCAGTTCATCGGTCCCGTAAAGGTGACCATCGACTACAGCAGC
>JAEUQE010000617.1:0-881 GCA_016789785.1 Bryobacterales bacterium | reverse complement strand
CGAATGAGAACACGGTCTTCACGGTGTCGCACCCAGTGAAGATCGAGGGCAAGCCTCTGCCCGCGGGCCGCTACGGATTCCACATCCTCCCGGAGAAAGAAACCTGGACGCTCATCTTCTCGAAGAACTCCACCTCCTGGGGCAGCTTTTTCTATGAGCCCGACGAAGACGCGCTGCGCGTGCAGGTGACGCCTCGCAAGCATGAATACCGCGAGTTCCTCACCTATGAGTTCACGGACCGCCGCCCCGCGAAGGCCGTCGCCGAAATGCAGTGGGAGGATCTCGCGGTGGCCTGGACCATTGAAGTGGAAGACATCAACAAGATCTATCTGAGCAGCCTGCAAAAGGAACTGCGCACGGTGCCCGGTTTCAACTGGCAGTCGTTCATGGCGGCGTCACAGTTCGTGATGCAGAACCGGTTGGATCTGAATCAGGCGCTCGAGTGGGCCGATGCCGCGGTCAGCCGTCCTTTCATCGGTCAGGCAAACTTCATGACCCTTAGCAACAAGGCGATGATTCTTGGCGCGATGGGCCGTGACGAGGATGCAAAGAAGTTTGCGGTGCAAGCCATCAATCATCCCACCGCCGCCGCAACGCAGGTCCATCAATTCGGACGGCAACTGCTGCGCGCAGGAAAGTCCAAAGAGGCAATGGCGGTGTTCCAGGCAAACTTCCAGAAAAATGGCGAAGGTTGGCCCACACATGTCGGAATGGCCCGCGGGTATGCGGCGCTCGGCGAGACCGCAAAGGCACTTGAGCACGCAAAGAAGGCTCTGGAACAAGCTCCGGACGATCTGAATCGAAATGGTCTGAAACAGATGATCCAGCAGTTGACCGAAGGCAAGCCAGTGCCGCAGGACTGAGCGGTGCACCTAACCCGC
>JAEUQE010000616.1 GCA_016789785.1 Bryobacterales bacterium | reverse complement strand
GGTTCTCGTGCAGGGCGGGAAGCCCTACCCCGTATTTGCGAAGCCGGAGCCGCCGCGCCGCTGGTCTTACTTCCGGAAAGCGGAAAACCCACGCTCTTATCAGTTTGAGGTGGGATCGAAGGCCGCCCCGGGCCTTGCCGACGGGAAGGCCGAACTGGTGGTGGAGGCGGTCTCCAACGACTTGTGGGCAAAGCGGACTCGCCTCGTCCAACCCCTGGAGGTCAACACCAAGCCTCCTTCGGTGCAGGTGGACGACACTCAGATTGTCATTACACAGGGAGGAGCGGGCGCCGTGGCTTTCTTTGTCTCAGGTTACTGGACGGAAGCCGGCGTGCGCATCGGAAGTTATCAGTTCCGCAGTTTTCCGAATCCGGGCTCGAAGGACCCCATGCGCCGGATTTCGATCTTTGCAATCCCGCACGACCTTCCGGCTGGCGAGAAGCCCGTGGTCTTTGCGCGCAACCCGGCAGGAGTGGAAGTCACGGCGCCAATCAAACACGACCTGGACCGGAAGAAGTTCCGCACCCGCGAAATGGATCTGCCGGAAAGCTTCGTCGGTAAGGTCCTCACCGAACTGGATCGCGGCGGTTCGGGAGACCCCGTCGAACGCTTCCGCCGTGTCAACAACGAACTTCGCAAGGCGAACAATCAGACCCTCCATGCACTGCGTCTCAAGACCGAAGAGCGCCCCCTGTGGAACGGCCCGTTCCTCCAACTGGCCAATTCCGCGGTCCAGGCACAGTTCTGCGACTACCGGAAGTATAAGTACGAAGGTAAGTTGATCGATGAACAGGTGCACCTCGGCTTCGATCTCGCCTCCACGAAACACGCCGATGTGCTCGCCGCCAACGATGGTAAAGTGATCTACGCCGCGCCGCTCGGCATCTATGGGAACGCCATCGTGGTGGACCACGGACTCGCCGTGCAAAGCCTCTACGCGCACTTGAGCGAGATCAAGGTTAAGGTGGGCGACACGGTGAAGCGCAGCCAGTTGATCGGACAAAGTGGGGCAACCGGACTCGCCGGCGGCGACCACCTCCACTTCAGTATCCAGGTGGATGGAGTTTCCGTAAACCCGTTGGAATGGTGGGACCCGGCCTGGATTGAGAAACGGCTTACCAGCCGGTTCCGGTAACTCGACTTACTCGGCAGTTGGCTTGGTTGGACCCACGAATGTAATTCGGGCGCCGATCCCCGCGCTGGCGGGAAAGGTCAGCGCCAGAATTCCGCCCGCGTCCGTGCGCACTTCGCGGATTTCCTCGTCGTCCACTTCCAGGTCATAACGGCTGTCCGCCTTCAAGCCAAGAATGAAGTATCTCGTGGTCTCACCAAGATTGAGCGTGAACCGGTGGTTTTCCTCCCCCATCATCACCACCGCGTCTCCAATCTCCAGCGGCTCTTTGATGGAGCGCGGACGAAGCCCGCTGCGCTTGCCATCCATGAATAACTCCATCTCGCCGTTGTGATAACTCAGCCAGACCGCATCTTCCTCCCAACTCGACCGCAGAAACAGCATTCCCGACTTCGGATCGTGGAATTGCTTGGTCATGTGGTGGTAACTCAAGCCCGGCTGATACTGGTTGGCCCAGAGAAATTCGTAGGGAGCGCCAAAAGCTCCCCGCAAGATGAATCGATCCTGGATCAGCCAGCCCTGCAGAAACTGGTGCTCCAGCGCGTTGGTGTCGTAAGCCACGAGGGCGAGGTCGGCCGCCCGCGACAGCGCCGCCTCCTGTAGATCCGGTTCGCCCAAACCCTTGTACATCGGAATGTGATAATGATTCTCGGCCGCCGGAAACACCGCCGGGTAGTACGAAATCACGCGATGTGCCGGAAAGTCCTTGAAAAACGGCCGGGCGTTGTCCCGCATGTCAAACTTCAGGTTGTCCTGGATCACATGCATCAGTTCGATGAGCGGATATCCATC
>JAEUQE010000615.1 GCA_016789785.1 Bryobacterales bacterium | reverse complement strand
ACAACTCGGCATTCGGACGAGTGACCGCGCAGGAGCCTCCTCGCTCCTGGCAGTTCTCGCTGACCTTGAAGTTCTAGCATCGTTCCACCTAGAAGCCGCTTTCTCGCCGGAACAGATCAGCCATGAAATGTTCCGGCGGAAGGCGGCTTTCCTTTTGCGCGGTTCATCGGATGGGGAGATAAACGTCGGTGATCATTTCATGTTCCTGCACGTTGGGGCCGACGTTCACATAGTGGAAGAACATTGGATCCGAACGAAGTTGCGCACCGCTTGATGGCAACCAGACTTCATGGAGATAGCGCGCCGCCGGGATGTTCTCGCGAGGCCCAACGTGTCGGGCCACCGCACAGCGCCCAGCCGGAATCACCTTGTTCACGATTCCTTGAGGATTTGGCTCCACGGGGCGCTCCACCGAGACACAAAGATCCATGCGGTATTCGTGCGGCGGCGTGGTGTTTGGATCGCAGTAGTGAACTCCGAAAGTGCGGTGACGCTCGGGTGATAACCGGTTGGCAATTCGCCAGGCGATGAACTTTCTCGCGGTCTCATACTCGAGGTACGCCGGACCCCGATGCTCCAAGGCGGCCACGGGCGTTTCGGGAAAATCGACGATGGTTACGTCCAACGGGGCATACTCCTTTGCATCCTGGAATCGAAAGACATCGCGCCAGGCTCGCCACTTTGGGGCGCGGCGAAACTCACGCGGCGATTGACCGGAGGCACGACGAAACGCGCGCGACAGAGACTCAGCGTTCTCGAATCCCGCCTCAAAGGCGATGTCCGTGATGGACCGCGACGGTTGAAACGCAAGCCGCATGGATGCTCTCTTCAGCCGTAGAAGCCAGATGCGTTTCGCCGCCGAAGTTCCCGTCGCAGCCTGAAACAGGCGATGAAAATGAAACGGCGAAATGCCCGCAGCTTTGCTCAGCATCGCGAGCGAAAGCTTGCGGCTCGCGTTGGCATCAATTGCACGCTCGATTGCGCGGGATGTGCTCTTCTCACTGGACATTCGCAGGTGGTTCTTCGAAGACATTGTAGGACGGAGGAGCGGCGAAAAACCTGACCGGACTTGCGATTCGCAAACGCGATCTCAGATTGTCTTTTGTGCCTGACTGTCTGGCGCCGAGGCGGAAGGTGTTTCCGCGCTCGCGGGCTCGGGCCCCCACCAGTAGAAACCGGCCCAACTCTGCTCGGCCTTAGTTGCACTTGGATTGCGAAACACAGCCTCGATCTCCTCCGCCATCATCGCGCCGTAGTGTGGCAAGGGCGGATCCATCGAGCCAAGCACCCCAAGGGCTTCTTTGCCAACCGCCCACCATCCCGCGGGAATCGCTTCATCCTGCAGAACGGCTTCGAGAGCGCGAACAGCTTTCGGAACGCCCCCGCAGCTACCGCCAAGCCCGCAGACCGACCAGAAACGCACGCGAGGATCGGGGTCGGCCACCCCTTGGATAAGGGCATCGGCCGTTGAAGCGTTCCCCACATTAGCAAGCGATTCCGCGGCTGCCTCGCGGAGTTCCACGGGCGCGGAACGATCTGAGAGACAGTACGCCAGAGCTTGCAGTGCCTTCGCCCCAGGGCGGCCAGTCCATCCGAGTGCACGCGCAGCACCCCACCGCCGTTCCTGATTCTGATCATGCAGAAGGATGTGAACGAGTGGCTTGACCGCTCGCCTAACCCGAAGATCCTCGATCACCTGAGCCGTGGAGAGCACTTGTTCAGGGGCTGCCTGTTGCTGGAACAGAAGCAGCAACGATTGAAGGGCAACTCCATCTCGTGAAACGGAGTGGAGTCTCGCCGCTTGTGCCCGTTCGTGGGGAAGCCGGGCGGGATCGAGCGCCAGGGCGAGGAGAGCGCTCTCAAGCGAGCTGCCCTCACGTTCGAGTCGCTGCACGTAAGCCGCCGCGGATTGCATCCCACGCATCCGGAGTTG
>JAEUQE010000614.1 GCA_016789785.1 Bryobacterales bacterium | reverse complement strand
TTGAGCCGGTCACGATCTCTCTCGCACCGGAGGGGTTTGATAAGCTTGCAGCCATGAAATCCGCATTGCTTCTTCCGTTGGTCGCACTGGGTCTCGCAACATTGGTGTTCGCGCAAGGTACCGCCACGATCTTTGGCACAGTCACTGACTCTTCCGGCAGCATCGTCGCCGGCGCGAGTGTCGTCATCCTTCAAACCAGCACGGGCCAAACACGAACGGCTGTATCCAACGAGCGAGGCGAGTATCTCGCGACGAGCCTCCCCATCGGCGTCTACACCGTCAGCGCAGAGCGGGCAGGCTTCAAAAAATTCGTCCAGGCGAACGTGCGCCTGCAAGTGGACGAGAACCGGCAGATCCCCATCACGATGCAGGTCGGCGACGTGAGCGAAAGCGTCACGGTGCAGGCGGAGACCGTGCAGGTCGACACGCGCGCCGGCACGTTGAAGGAAGTGGTCGATTCGAAACGAATCGTCGAATTGCCGCTCAATGGCCGCAATGCGCTCGACCTGCAGCGCCTGGTGCCGGGCGCCGGCGCGGTTGCCGGACGCGGCCAGGGGCAGAACACCACCATCTCCATCAATGGTGGCCGCCAGAACGGCAACAACTATGTGCTGGATGGCGGCGACAATCACGATCCTTACTTCAATTCGCCAAGCGTGTTCCCTCCGCCGGACGCACTGGAGGAGTTCTCCATCAACACCAACGCCTACAGTGCGGAGTACGGCCGCAATGCCGGCGCACTGATGAATGCCGTCACCCGATCGGGCACCAACGAGTTGCACGGATCGCTCTTCGAATTTCTTCGCAATGAGAAGCTGAATGCGCGCAATTTCTTCTCGAATACGGTTCCGCCATTCAAACGTAACCAGTACGGCGGCACGGTGGGCGGCCGCATCATCCGGGACAAGACGTTCTACTTCATCTCCTATCAGGGCACTCGCGACCGCTCCGCTCCCGGCGCGCAGACCGCCAACGTCTTGAGCGCCGCCGAACGCCGTGGCGATTTCTCCACACTCGCTCGCGCCATCACCGATCCTGCCGCCGGCAACCAGCCTTTCCCGAACCGCGCCATCCCCACCAGCCGGATTTCCCAGCCAGCCGTGCAGTTTCTGGATGCGTTCGTGCCGCTGCCCAACCGTGCCGACGGACTGTTCAGCTTCGCCAGCCAGCAGAAGAACGACCAGGACAACTTCATCGGCAAACTGGATCACCAGTTGTCGGGAGCCAATCGCATCAGCGCGCGCATGCTCGCCAACCTTGAGAAATTCCAGGAAGTTCCCGGCAATCTTCCGAATCTCTTCGCGAATATTGAGTATTCGAACTACAACCTGTCACTTTCCGACACCCACATCCTCAGCCCCACCATGTTGAACAGCTTCCAGTTCACGTTCAACGACATTGACCGGCGCCAGCTCTCCGCGGTGCCCGGCAACAAGACGTGGAACGATTTCGGCGCGCGCTTCACCCGTCCCTTCACCGAGGAGGGCGTGCCTGCCGCCATCAGCACCAATGTGCAAGGCCGCTTCAACGCGTTCACCCGCTACCCCCTGCAGCACTTCCGCCGCAACTTCGAATTCACCAACCGGCTGAGTTGGACCCGCGGCGCGCACTCGCTGCGATTCGGCGGCAACTACCGCCGGTCGATCTTGGATCTCTCGGAGTTCTTCGAAGGCGATCCCGCACTGGTGTTCAATGGGCAGATCACGGGCGATTCCGGCGCGGACCTCATGCTTGGCCGCGTGTTCAATTTCCGCCAGGGTTCATTGTTGGTGAATGAGCCGCGCCAACACGAATGGGGCCTGTTCGCTCAGGATGACTGGCGCGTCACCCAACGGCTCACGGTGAATCTCGGGTTCCGTTACGATCCGTTTCTGCCATTCACCGATGCGCAGAACCGCTTCTCGCAATTCCGTCCCGGTGTGAAGAGCACTGTTTT
>JAEUQE010000613.1 GCA_016789785.1 Bryobacterales bacterium | reverse complement strand
TTGAAGTTGAACTTCAGGCCGAATTCCGCGGGAAGTCCGTAGAAGGAGGGATACCGGTGGACGGGCGTGTAGGAGGCCGGCAGAAGGGATCGAATCTGGGCGAGATTCACGTTCTGCGGACCTGCGCCTGGTTGGTAGCCCACGAAAACCACGTTCACGTCGAGGGTTTGGGTGATGGTGCGGAATCCGCCGGGCTGAAGAGTAGTGAGAGTTGGAGGAGTGGCAGCGGACAGCAGCGGCAAGACTCCAGCGAGACAGAAAACGAAGCGTCGGAACATGGTGGACCTCCAGAATGTCGGCTGCCTGCGTCCGGAAGCGGCATGCCGGGCGAGAGCGAACCTTTGTCACAACTGTGAAATTGTACACTGCCGGCGGTTGTTCGTTACTGTCCGTACAGCGAGGAGCGCGTTGCACGGAGTCGTAGGAACGTCTGAACGTGCCGGGCAGCTCCTATATTGGAACGGGCAAAGAGGAAGCTCGCGGTTACAAGACGAACAGGTAACAGACTCATCCTATCGCTTCCAAGTTAGTGCGCCGCTTCGTAAGTCAACACTTAGGCGATCAGCCCTCAGCCAAGCCGGACTGGCTGTTTACGGGAGGCCGAGATCTGATAACTCCGCGTTGATACCTGACAAAGGTTCCGAAATACCGCACTTAGCCGGCTTCGCTCCGGGGACCGAACCGGCGGACATGCTACGGGCGTAAGTGAATGCGGCGCTGGTGTTCCGCGGGGTCATGGATGTCGAGCCTGGATGGGGCCGTAGCGATCGCGGCCCCTCCTCGTTCGTACAGGGAGACTACTTCGGCGTCACGTGGATCAACGCGCCGGGGTTGGCGTCTTCCAGCATCCACAGCGAGCCATCGGGAGCCTGCGCCACGTCGCGGATGCGTTTGCCGACATTCCAACGCTCGGCGGGCTTCGCTCCACCCTTGCCATCCAAGACGATGCGCGTGATCGATTGCGAGCCCAGTCCGCTGATGAAGCCACTGCCGTCCCACTGCGGGAAGGTCTTCTTGCCGCGATAGAACATCAGGTTTCCGGGGGCGATGACAGGCACCCAGTAAAGCACCGGCTTGACGAACTCGCTGCGCGTGTCGTGGCTCGGAATGGCCACCTCATTGTAGTTCTTGCCATAGGAGACCACGGGCCAGCCGTAGTTCTTGCCCTTCTCGATCAGGTTCAGCTCATCGCCGCCGCGCGGACCATGTTCCACCTCCCACAGCTCTCCACTGGGCGAGAACGCAAGACCATAGGGAGCGCGGAAGCCAGTGGCCCACGTCTCGGCCGGTGTCTGGTTCCCGCCGGGAAAAGTGTAGGTGCTCACGACCGGAGCGGTCTTGGCAACCTCGGTGTCGCGGGGCGGGTCGATCAACGGGATGGTGGCTGAGCCAGTGGTGCCGTAGCCAGGATTGCCGGGGGCGGGCTTGCCGTCGAGGGTGAGGCGCAGGATCTTGCCTTCAGGCTGGTTGGGATCCTGAGCAGGGGTCATGCGCTGGCGGTCGCCGACGCTCATGTAGATGTACTGGCCATCGGGGGAGAAGGCGATCTGCCCGCCGGCCTGGCCACCCTTGCCTCTCGGCATCTGGCGCCAGATCACGTTGAAGTTTTCGAGCCGGGGCACGCGTCCCAGGTTGAGCTTGGCGCGGGCCAACGCCTGGCCTCCGCCGTAGTCGCCGGGCTCAATGTAGGTGATGTAGACGCTTTGATCCGTGGCGAAATGAGGGGAGACGAAGATGCCCAACATGCCGTTCTGGTTCTGCCAGTAGACCGGCGGAGTACCGCTCAGCGGAGCGAGTTTGTCGCCTTGCGGGGAGACCAGCCAGATGGGCCCGATCTTTTCGGTCACCAGCATGCGGCCGTCGGGCAGGAAGGCAATGCGATAGGGCAGCCCGAAGGTGGCCACCGTGGTCATCTTGAAAGGAAGCTCGGCTTCAGGCTTGTG
>JAEUQE010000612.1 GCA_016789785.1 Bryobacterales bacterium | reverse complement strand
TTTCCCCTCGTATTTCTAATGACTTTGGTGGGCGCCACACAATTGCCAGTGGCCGGATGGACGTCGCCGCGCGTGCGAGAAGGCTGGCTGATGGTGCACGTCATCACCGTTCTTTCGGGGTATGCCGCGCTGCTTCTGACCGCCATCGCCAGCGTGTTCTACCTCATCCGCGAGCGGCAACTGAAACACAAGCAGCCTGGCTCGTTGTTTGAGCGCCTGCCTCCGCTTGGAACCCTGGACCAGATCGTGACCAAGTCGCTCACCTTGGGCTTCGTGTTCATCACTGGGGGGGTGGTGGCGGGTCTTACCTGGGCATTCGTCGAATCCGGAACCCGGTGGGTGGGCGACGTCCGAATCCATCTGGCGCTGATCACCTGGGCGCTCTGCCTGGTGACCGTATTCCTCCGCAATACCGCGGGCTGGCGGGGACGGAAAGCCGCGGTGCTCTCGATCGGACTGGTGGGGTGTTCGGCCTTGACGTGGGTGATGCATATCGGCCTGCGCACGATGCTGCTTGAGAGATGAAGTTCCACATCACAGGACTGAATCACCGCACCGCGCCCGTCGAGGTACGCGAGAAACTCGCCTTTCCCGAGGCCCGTCTTGGCGAGGCTCTGCAAACTCTGCTGTCTCACGCGGGCGTGAACGAAGGCCTGATTCTCAGCACCTGTAATCGCGTGGAAGTGGCCGTGGCCGTCGAACATGAGGACCCGGCGGGCCTGGTGGAGACGTTTCTGGAGTCCACGCGCAATCTGCCCCATCAGCAGATCGCGCCTCACCTTTATCACTATCAGGGCCGCGACGCGATCCGTCATCTGTTCCGCGTAGCCGCCAGCCTGGACTCCATGGTGGTGGGCGAACCGCAGATCCTCGGCCAGTTGAAAGAGGCATACGCGCAGGCCAAGGCCACGGGCACGGTCAGCGGCTTCCTGGAAGGGCTCATGAATCGCGCCTTCAGCGTTGCCAAACGAGTGCGCACGGAGACGGAGATCGGGCAGAGCGCGGTGTCGGTGAGCTATGCGGCGGTGGAACTCGCCCGCGACATTTTCGGTTCACTCCACGGACATGCGATCCTGCTGATCGGCGCGGGCAAGATGTCGGAACTTGCGGCGCGGCATCTGCAGCGCGCGGGCGCGAGCAAGATTGTGGTCACCAATCGCACCCGCTCGCGGGCCGAGGAGATGGCGGCCACATTCCACGGCTCCGTGGTGCCGTACGAACAGTTCCCAGGAGCGATGCACAACACCGACATCGTGATTACGTCCAGCGGGGCGCCCGGCTACATCCTCACTCGCGACTCGATGAGCCGCGTGATGAGCCAGCGCAAGGGCAAGCCCATCTTCCTGATCGATATCGCCGTGCCGAGAAACGTCGATCCGCTCGTCAACAAGCTGGACAACGTCTTCCTCTACGATATTGACGACCTGGGCCGCGTCGTCGAGCGCAACCGCCTCACGCGCATGGAGGAAGCCGTCGAGGCCGAGAAGATCATTGAGGAAGAAGTCGTTCGCATGGAGGCGAGGCTGCGCGAGCGCGAGGTCACGCCCACCATCGTCACGCTGCAGGAACAGCTTGAGAACCTGCGTTGCGCCGAGTTGGAACGCGTACGCTCCAAGCTTGGCGCCATCACTCATCAGCAGGAAGAAGCGATTGAAGCGCTGACCAAGGGCATTCTCGCCAAGATCGCGCATGGCCCGATTGCCGAGCTTCGGCGCCAGGCCTCACGCGGCGAGACGCAGTCGACCGTCGAGGCCATCCGCCGCATCTTCCGTCTGCCGGAGTAGCGGCGCTCAGACCTTGGCCCGCAGTTCAAGAGCGAACGAATCGAGCGCCACGCCCTTCTGGATGTTGCGCCGCGTGAACTCCACCAACTCATCCACCTTCCGCGTGGCGGCCATCAGCCATTCAAACGAAGTTGCCGACGCGATGCGGGCAAGCTGCGCCTGCGCATCCTGATTGCGAAC
>JAEUQE010000611.1 GCA_016789785.1 Bryobacterales bacterium | reverse complement strand
ACGCGCTTCTCAATCTCGTGGATTCGCTCGACCTTGAAGCCCGCGTGATTCACCAGCAGGTGAGCCTCTTCGGCCGGAACATCGCCGAGTTCCGCCAAGGTTTCAGTGGCTGCCAGTTCCACCTCCAGCCACTGACGGTACTTGTTCTCATCACTCCAAATGGCGCCCATTTCCGGGCGCGTATAACGTTGAATCATTTCAGGAATTCCGAATCAGAACGAAAATACACCGGCTTGCTTGCCGGGTTCGGCCACAACAAGCGCCATATCGAGCCCGCGGTGGCTGATGGCCTGCTCCGCCACCAGCCGCACGATTTCCGGGTGGTTGTTGTGCTCGCTCAAGTGGCCAAGAACCAGAGTAGCAATCGAAGAGTCCAGGCTGTCGCGAATGAACTGGGAGACGACATCGTTGGAAAGGTGCCCCCGCCGGCTCATGACGCGCTGCTTGACCGACCACGGATAAGGCCCCACCTTCAGCATGTCGAGATCATGATTCGATTCAAGCAGCAGGAAATTCACTCCCCGCAGATGATAGTGAATCGATTCCGGGATGTACCCCAAGTCCGTGGCGATGCCGATATGGACGCCTTCCGCACTCAACCGAAAGCCGACCGGATCCACGGCGTCGTGCGGAATCGTGAAGCTGGTGACGTCGATATCACCAATCGTGAAGCTGGTACCGGCCTGAAAAGTCTCAATGTGCGGGCGCTCCCCTTCCCACTCGACGGCGGGAGCAGTGAGCTTCGTCATGTAGACCGGAATGCTCAGCTTTCGTGCGATGCGCGCGACGCCGGCCACATGATCGGAATGCTCGTGCGTGACAAGGATGGCATGCAGGGCTTCCGGATCCTCGCCCATCTCGGCGATGCGGCGGAAGGTTTCCTTGCGGCTGAGGCCAGCGTCGATGAGGATGCGCGTGCGGCTGGTCGCCACATAGGTCGAGTTGCCGGAACTGCTGCTCGCCAGCGGGCAGATCTTGACGATGGCGCGTATCTCCTCTAGATCAGTGTACATTCCCGGAAGGGCACTGCGACACTTCTCCAGAACATATCGGCAGTAAAATGTTTGCGCGCGGCGCCAGCGAGCCGGAGGCATCTTCTTGCCGCCTCCGCCTTTTCCTGCCCTGTGCGGTGCTTCAGATCTGCATTGCCGAGATCTCCACTCGCGATCTGCGGCCTTCGATCACCACAATCCCGCTCTCGGTCACGTGATACAGTTCTTTGTCGCGGGCAGGATCGTAGCCGATCATCGCATGCTCGGGGATGCGCACATTCTTGTCCAGGATCGCCCGGCGCACTTTGGCGTGGCGCCCGATGTCGCAGGCATCGAAGACCACCGAATCCTCGACAACCGCCCCCGTGTGCACCTTGACTCCGCGGCCAACCACAGAGTTCCTCACGAATCCGCCGCTCAAAATCGTGCCAGGGCCGATGACCGAATCGATCGCGTGTCCACGGCGGCCCTCCTCGTCAAAGGTGAACTTCACAGGCGGATCATCGTAGGCAGCGCTGCGAAGAGGCCACTGCCGGTTGTAAAGGTTCAACTGCGGCGTGACGGCGCGGAGATCCATGCTCGCTTCGTAGTACGCATCCAAGGTCCCGACGTCACGCCAGTAGGACTGTGCACCTTCCGGGTCGCCAGGAATGCGGTTCTTGCGAAAGTCATACGCGTACATGTCTCCCCGCGAGACCAGGCGCGGCAGAATGTCGCGTCCGAAATCGTGAGTGCTGTCTTCGCGCGCGGCATCGGCATAGAGCTCGCGCAGAAGGAGGCCAGTGGAGAAGATGTAGTTCCCCATCGAGGCCAGGAAGAAGTCAGGATCGTCCGGCATACTCGGGACGTCGGCTTTCTTTTCATGGAAGCCGGTGATTGAATAGTCCGGTGCGACTTCAATCGCTCCGAATTCCTTGGAGTAGTGCTTCTCCACCGGGATCGCCGCCACCGTCACCTGAGCGCGCTTCTGTTC
>JAEUQE010000610.1 GCA_016789785.1 Bryobacterales bacterium | reverse complement strand
GGGCTCGCGCTGAACAAGATCATCAAAGCGCAGTTGTTCAAGCCCATCCCTGTGGCGATGGCGTTTATTCTCGGAGGCATCGTGATTTTGTGGGCGGAACGCAGGAAGCACGAGATTCGAGTGATGCACGTGGATGAGATGTCGTGGCTGGATGCGCTGAAAGTCGGCTGCGCGCAATGCCTGGCGTTGATTCCGGGCACTTCGCGTTCCGGGGCGACGATCATCGGAGGGCTCTTCTTCGGCCTGTCGCGCCAGGTGGCTACGGAGTTCTCGTTCTTTCTCGCAGTGCCGACGCTGATTGCCGCGGGCGCATACGACCTCTACAAGCATCGCGACATGCTCTCCGCATCGGACCTGGACGTGTTCGGGCTTGGTGCTGTGGCGGCGTTTGTGTCCGCATATCTTTGCGTGCGCTGGCTGCTGCGCTACATCAGTTCCCACGACTTCAGCATCTTTGCGTGGTATCGAATCGCGTTCGGAATCGTGGTGATCGCCACAGCGTACAGCGGGCTTGTGAACTGGACCGCTCCGTAACGCTTCTCAGAACAAGTGTGCCTGAAGATCGAACGTGCGTGCGACGAGAAGCGTCTGTGGCTGCGGACCATCGCACAGAATCACGTGATAGTCCTGCAAATAGTAGAAGCGGCCCGATGACCAGTCGGCTTTTCCATTGAGAATCACGCGAACCGGCTCCCAAGGTTTGAGGGTGCCCAAGTGTTGCGAGGGCCTGCGTGGGGTGAACAACTCGCGCCGGCATGCTTCCGAGTTCAACGCGAGCTTCACGCGGCCGTCGTTGAAAGTCAGTGCCAGTGCGCCTTGGAACTCGCGCGCCGTTCTCGAAGTCCTGGCCGACAACTTCACAAGATGAGTGCAGTCCTGGCTGATCTCAGCGTCCACAATCACATTGCCTTCTGGAGCCGGCGCGGTGGGTTGTGCGGAGAGCGCCTGTTCGACGAGCGGTGCGATGTCCAGAGGATCCAGCGTCCTGCGTGTGGCCGGAGTACGCCAGACGTGCTTCGGCAGCGTTACCGATCTGCGGAGAACCAGTGTGAATGCGTCCAATCCTGGATCGTAGCAAACGGGCGCCATGAGATCGGGCGTGCGGCGTTCCGTGTGGCATTCTCGCGCCCGGTGCGATCGGCGCTCGCGCTACGCGCCGCGTCGCAACTCGCCCAATCCGGGTGTGCCGGCTTGAGAGCCAACACCGCTCATCAGATACGTCACCGCAGTTGTTCTCCAGTTGCCGCAGGGTCTGATTTGACGGCCTGCGCCTTTCGTTCCGAGCGAAACGTTTGCGCGTGAATCCGTGGCCGGGCGCTACTGTTTGGGGTTTGGCCTGGCGCCGCGTGCATCGGTCCGATTGAAATCCTCGCCTTTGTACAACAGGGCCTCGTCGCTCACTTTTGCCAGCGCATAGCTGCAACAATCGCCGAGATTAAGTCCCTCTGGGTGCCTGCCTTTCCCATAGGTCCACCAAGCATCTCTGGCCAGACATTCGGTTCAGCGGGAACACCGTGTTCGTCGTACCCGAGGATCTCGTCAGCTCTCCGCATGTCGTAATCAGGAAGAGCTGCACATTCGCGCCCGATGGCTACCAGTTCACCGCGGCGGGCGACAGCGCCTGCCCGATCGGGGGTGCGCGCGAGACGTTCACGCAGCGCTTTGACGACTGCCTCGTCCACGCTCTCGCCCATGCGTCTAGCAAGAGCGTGCGCGAGTTGATCGGCTTCAGGATGGTTCACGGACAAAGGCAAGGTAAAGCCTCCTCTCACATTGTCGCATCCAGACGCCGTCTCGGTCAAAGGACGGCCGGCAACTTCGACGCAATCCTCCAATCAGGTTGAAGGAAGAGAGTTTTGCGCGCTCGCGCCCGGGAGACTACAAATCGTGCGCCAGCGCCGAGCCTCTGCAGCGGCGAAACGTTTGCGTGTGGCGCAGTGCTTTGTCCTGCGAGCCTCGACGCTCACTCC
>JAEUQE010000060.1 GCA_016789785.1 Bryobacterales bacterium | reverse complement strand
CGTCTCCATTGCCGCAGCCATGTTCTTCTTCGCAAGCAGCGCCGTCACCACTTTCATGACCGCCTTGCTGCGATACGTGTGTTCGTCGTCCGGCACAACCATGCGCTGAATGAGTTGCGATGCCGCGGCAGCATCCACCGCTGCCATCGCCTCCACAATCAGAGCCTGATAGCGCGAGCGCGCGTGATCATCCTTCGATTCCGGCAGCGCCGCGGTCAGCGCAAACGCCTGATCCAGATGTTCAGCGGCTCGCTTCGTGTCCAACTTCGGGTACACCCGCCCCAGATCGAGATGCGCGCTCACCTGCACTTGTGGCGACGCCGCGGAGATCATCTCCCCCGACGAGGCCAGAAGTTTCTTCGCCACGCCCGCCGCGTCCTCGCCCCGCGCCTGAATGAACAACAGTGCCAATAATGAGATCAGCCTCATGCGGATTCGACTCATCATGCCATGGATCGCCGCGCTTGTCCTGCAGGGCGCTCCGCTCGAACGCTTTGAAGCCGTCGAGCCTCACATGGGCACGCTCGTGCAGATCCGCCTCTATGCCCGCGATTCCGTCACCGCGCAACGTGCCTTTGAAAGCGCATTCCGCCGCGTGCGCGAACTCGATGAAAAGCTATCGGACTACCGCCCTGACAGCGAATGGATGCGGCTCTCCCGTTCACCGAAAAACACGCCGGTGAAAGTCAGTGACGACGTGCTCCGCGTGATCGAGCATGCACAGGAGATCGCCGCCACCACCAACGGTGCATTCGATGTCACCATCGGACCGCTGGTTTCGCTCTGGCGCGAAGCAAGCAAGACGAAGCAGCTTCCTTCCGCGAGCGCAATCGCACACGCCCGCGAACGCTGCGGCTATCCACATCTGCAAATCGACAAGCGCAAGCGAAGCGTCACGCTGCTGCGCGATCAAATGTTGCTCGATGCGGGAGGAATCGCCAAGGGATACGCAGCCAGCGAAGTGGTGCGCCGGCTCCGCTCCATCGGGATCTCGCGTGTACTGGTGGCCGTCAGCGGCGACATCGCGGTCGGCGATCCGCCACCCGGCAAGGAAGGATGGATCATCCAAGCGGGCAGTCAATCGCACACCTTGCGCAACTGCGCGGTCTCCACCAGCGGCGACGACGAACAATTTGTCGAGATCGACGGTGTGCGTTACTCGCACATCGTCGATCCCGCAACGGGGCTCGGCCTGCGAAACTCCGGAGCGGTGTCGATCACGGCATCGCACGGTGCAGTGGCCGATGCCCTCGCCACCGCGTGCTCCGTACGCGCTTGCACTCCGGAATTGCTCGCACGCTTTCGCGCCCGTCAGCTTTCGCCGGGCGTTGGCACCAGCAATCCTGTCGGCGGCAAGTACTGACCTCGCAGCGTGACCCCATCATCGTTTGCGGCCAGTTGGATCGCCGCCCACTGCAACGTCATGAACGCAGCCAGTGCGCCCGCAACCGGCGCCAGCGTTCCTCCCGATCCGGCCGTCACCGCGGCCACCACGCCCGTCACGGCTCCCGCGAAGTTCTCGGCGCGCTTCAACTCCTCCACGGCGCCCGGCCGCAAATACACACGGTAGGCGACAGGGTAGACCTTCACGGTGCCCCAGTTGTTTGGCAGATCAAACTCTCTCAGCAGGACCGTCCTGTCGGCGACTTCGGTCACCGCTCTCCCGGCCTTCTCAAGAACGCTACTGAAGAATCCCATTTTCTTGCTCCTTTCGTGCGGTCACTCTGCTTAGCGCAGAGCCCGCGCGAAAGGTGCCAGAAAAGAATAGGAATTACCAGGCAGCTACCGAACCATCGGTGTGAAATACCCGCGCCATCGGCTTCGTTCCGCCAAATGGATACTTCTTAAGCGCAGCCTCATTCATCTCGAATCCCAAACCGGGCTTCTCGGGAAGCGGGAACCGGCCATCCACCATGCGCATCGCCGGAAATCCGAGCCATTCCTCCCAAGCCTTCTCCTTCGCCTCGGGCTTCACCCCGCTGCAGATCTCCTGCACCAGAAAATTCGGCGTCGCCGCATCCACGTGCACCGTGGCCAGACCGCCAATCGGTCCCTCACACGCATGCGGCGCAATCGAGATCCCCGCCGGTTCCGCCATCGCACCCACCTTCCACAGCGCCGTGATTCCGCCCACATGATTGATATCGGTCTGAATGATATCCACCACGCCCATCTCCACCAGTTCCCGGCACGAGTACGACGCCACCAGCCGCTCTCCCGTCGCGATCGGCGTAGTCGAGCGCCGCGTGATGCGCGCCATCGCCTTCACATTCTCCGGCGGGCATGGCTCTTCCACAAACAGCAGATTCAGCGGCTCCACTTCCTTGATCAAAATCGACGCGACGCTCGGGCTCGTCTTGGCATGAAAATCAACACCGATGTCGATATCCGGCCCAAGGCCCTCGCGCAGCATCTCCATCTGCTTTACCGCACGCTTGATCGAGGCATTTGTCTCAATCCATTCGTAGTAACCCGGAATTCCACTCTTGAAACACGTAATCCCCTGCTGCTGCGCCGACGCACGCAACGCGCGAAGCTGTTCCAGATTGCCCGCCCGCGCATGATAGTAGCCGCGCACGCCCCGAGGATCCATCGGTCCGCCGAGCAGCTTGTACACCGGCATGCCCATGGCCTTGCCGCGGATATCCCACAGCGCCTGATCGACGCCCGAAATCGCCGAACCAATCACCGGGCCCGCGCGATAGAAGCTGTGCACATACATCGATTGCCAGTGATGCTCCACCTGCATCGGATCGGCGCCGATCAGGAACTCGCGAAAGTCCTCGATGCATGCCATCACGGCCGCGGCTTTCCCTTCCAGCGTGCCTTCACCCCAGCCCACCAGACCTTGATTCGTTTCCAGCTTCACGAACACATACGGCCGGTCCGAGTCGGGCGTCAGCGACACACCGAACACTTTCATGCCCGTGATCCGCAACCGCGAGCCGACCTTCGCGAACGCATCCGCACCCAATGGCGACGCGGCTTGCAGCATGGGCGCGCAGCCGCAGAGATCCGCGCTCTTCGCCGGAGCCGCCATCGCCCCCGCCGCAAGACTGTGGAAAAAGTGACGTCGTTTCATGCGATGCGATCTCCGTATTTCTGCATTGCTTCTCTCCGCACACGGATGCCGAGCCCCAGGCCGCCCGGCAACGCCGCAAATCCCTCGGACACCGTTTCCACCGCGCCCGCAATGGCAGCTCGCATCTCACGATCGGCAGCCGCCTCCGGATAAGGAATGTGCTGAATGAAGAAATTCGGCATGCTCGCCGCCAGATGCAGCGCCGCCGCCGTGGTGATCGGTCCCTCACCGTGCCTCGGCGCGACAGCCACGTAGTAGACCTCGGCCAGCGCCGCAATCTTGCGCACGCCACTCAGGCCATGCGCCGCGATCTCCGGCCGCAGCACGTCCACCGCATCGTCGCGCAGCAGGTTCTGAAAAGCTGCGGGATCCTCCAACCCCTGCCCAAAGCCAACGGGCGTCACGTTCTCATCGGCGATCTTGCGCAACGCTCCAAGACTCCGCGTATCGCATGGCTCGTCGAACCACAACAAGTGAAACCGTTCGAGCGCCGTCGCCAGACTCGCCGCATCCCCCGCGCGAATCGTCCCCGAGGCATGCAACACGAAATCGGCATTCTCTCCGCCTGCCTGCCGCAACGTGTCCATTCGCTTCTTCGCCGCGTGCACGAAGGCTTGACCCTGATTCCGTGTGCTTACGCCCGGCACCGGAACGCCGAAAGCGCGGAAGCCCGCGGCCGAAGCCTGCTTCATCGAGTCGCCGATCGCCGCATCGGTATCGCCGTGAAGGGTGCAGAACGCACGCACCTTATGCCGCGTCGGCCCACCCAGAAACTGATGCAGCGGCGCGTTCGCTCCGCGGCTGGCCAGATCGAGACAGGCCATGTTCACCGCAGCCGCACCCCCACGGCTTCCAAGCTTTGTACGAAGAGCTTCGTAGGCAGTGGCCGCCGTGCCCGTCGCCGCCGATTTCAGCGCTTCCAGCGAGGATGCGGTGAGCGGCGCGCATTCGCCCCACCCTTCCAGACCGTCTTTGGATCCGAGCCGCAGCACGCACCAGGCGCGCTTGGAAACCGGCTCCCGCACATTCCAGGCTTCAAGAGTTGAGATGTCGAGGTTCGGCAAGCAATGGCTCTCCTTGTTGAAAAAATCGCGGAGTCACGCAGTGCAAAGCAGTATATCTTAGTCCACGCTTTTCGCACGTTCCGGGACGCTGCCGGCCAACTGATCCAGCGTTGTGGCATCCTTCGCCGGTTCAATGGGTGTACACTTGTGCACAGTGACGGCATTCGAATGGGATCCCCGGAAGGCGGCGAACAACGCTCGCAAACACGGCGTCCGGTTCGCGGACGCAGTCACCGTGCTCGAAGACGAGCAAGCGCTCACTTTGCGCGACGATGGCATCGCCGAAGAGCGATGGGTGACGATCGGGATGGACGGCTTAGCCCGGATTCTGACGGTTGTTTATACGTGGCGCGGCAACAACGTCCGAATCATCTCAGCACGACCCGCCACTCCCCGAGAACGGCAGCAGTACATGGAGAATTCATGAAGCAGGAATATGATTTCAGTAAAGGCAAGCGCGGGCCTGTCGTAACTACGCCCACAGGCAAGACGCGGGTGACCATCCGCCTGGACGAAGATGTGCTGGAATGGTTTCGAGACGAAGTGGAGAAGGCCGGCGGGGGTAACTATCAAACGCTCATCAACCTTGCCCTCCGCGACTTCATGAGCCGCAGCCGGGAGCCGCTGGAAAAAATCCTGCGGCGCGTGATTCGAGAAGAATTGAGGCGCGCAGGCTAGAGCGATCAGTCCGCCCCGAGACCTTGGAAGGCTACGGAAAACCGCTCGTTCGTGGCCACCATGGGATCTCCTTCCACTCGCCCTGTGCTCACATCGCTTGTGTCCGCCGCGATGGTCCTCGGAGTCTCAGGGCGCCAGTTCCCAGAAGGCCCCTCTCCCCCGACCAGTCAACAGGATCCGCCCGTCATGCTTCAACTCCGCGAGGATCTTCTTGATCAGTTGGGGACTCGCAGCCGGCATTTGCTGCGTCAGATCAGCCAAGGTGAAGCGCCCCACCTGCTCCAACACGGTCCGCCGCACCAACTCGCTTTTGGCGGGTCGCGCGACGGCCGAATCGACTTGCCGCTCGAACTCCCGGTATCCCGACCTCAATACACCGAGGAAGTAGTTCCACCAAGGCACAACCTCATTGTTGCCCTCATGCCAGCCGTCCGAGCACGCCCGCAGGACGCCGTAGTATTCGTCCTTCCTCTGCTCAACCAGTCTCTCCAGGCTGACGTACCGCACAACCTCAAATCCGTGCGCCTTCAGCAGCAGCGACGTCACGAGCCTGGACACCCGCCCGTTACCGTCCCGGAACGGATGAATGCACAGGAAGTCGAAAACGAATGTCGCGACGATCAGCAGCGGTGGAATGCGCTCGTCGTGGCACGCCTCCTGATAGCGCTGACACAAGGTGGCCATCGCTTTGGGCGTGTCCCGGGCGGCAGTCGGCACGAAACGGATGCTCCGCTCGCCATTCGGAAGGATCTCCACAATCTCGTTGTTCCTCTGTTTCCATTGGCCCGCATCGCCAGAATGCCCGCCCTGAGCGAGCGCGTGCAGGCGCTGGATGACGTCCGGAGTGACCGAAACAGACCCCTTGCGGCTGAAGACCCAGTCAAGGGCACGACGGTATCCGGCGAGTTCTTCTTCCGATCGATCGCGCGGCTTGGCGCCGCCAAGAATCAGCGGACGGAGCCGGTTCGCGGGTACCGTGACGCCTTCGATCCGGTTGGACGACTCGGCGCTCTGGATGATCGCCTGCTCCCTCAGCGCGGAAAGGACTTCGGGCTTCTGTTTCACCCATAAGTCCTGCTTGCCGCGCGCCTCCATACAGGAGCCGAGAAGCCACCCAGTCCCGATCGGAATCGTAATTGCCGCGAGGCGGTCTGAGTCAAGCGTCAGCACGTGATCTGGATCTCTAGTATCCCAATAATAGCCCAATCTGTTTCCGGTAGCCAATTCCGGTTCCAATCTCTCCTTTCGCGCGCCCCAACCCCCGGCTTCCTCCGCCCAGCAGCGTCGCGCACCTCCGGGCAATTGCCTCGCGCAACGGCCGCTCGCCACCCCTCGGGCGGAACCAAGTGACTGGGAGGGGGGACTTTCGTGATCCCCTCTTGCGTTGCTGCGCCGGGCGGTTCGCTCGCACCTGGCTGACTTCGAAAGCGCATGCTTAAACTCGCAACAACGAGAAGGCGGCACGGTTCGAGTGGACGAAGGCGATCTTTTCTCAACGGATGAACCGGATTCGGTACTCCGGCTGCGCCGCCAGAACATCGAACTCATGATGATCGGCGGTGAGGATGGTGGCTTCCAGGCGCTGCGCCAACTCAATGGCAAAGCAGTCAGCCAGTGAGACGCGCCGCAGACGAGCTTTCAGAGTTTCAGCCGCCTGCCACACTCGCGGAGCCAGAGATGCATCCTCGATCACGCCAACCCTCTCCAAGTCCGATACCGCCTGGAGTGCTGCCTGGCGGCTTGACGCCCGCTCAAAGTCGTAGAAGACCTCGCAGAGATTGAGTGCGTGGGCGTAGCATTGCGATTCGGGATCGAGAAGGGTCTCGGCGACCGCATCGGCGCCGGGTTCGCCCCGAAGGAATGCGATCAGCGCGCTTGCATCAAGAACGAAGTTCACGACCGGGATTCCAGGGCCACCTCTTCCCGCTTGCGTTTCATGAACGACTCACTCGAAGTAGACACGTGCCGGTACTTGCCCCGAATCGAATCCACCAATTGCTGTCGGCTCACGGAAGCTTCGGGACGAGACGCTTCAAGGGCTGCCAATGCAACCTCCAGTTCCCGCCTCTGGTCCGCAGTGAGGCGAAGAACGGCATCTACGATGGATTGAACTTGCTCTGACATGGCGCGCCCCTACTGTCATCATAAGTCAATCCGAATCATGCCAGCCGTCCCAACACGCCCATAACCTTCGGGGGGATCGTGAAACTGCCGGCCAGCGCACCACTCTGCATCCGGTCGCTGGCAGACCTGACTACGCCACACGAAGCTCAGCCGGATTCCGCTTGCTGGGCTTCACAACGATTTCGACATCCTGCCCGAGAGCCACCAGGAACCGCATCAGCCGTTCTACAGAATAGCCGCGGAACTGCCCCGAGAGCATGGCCGAAACCTTGGGCTGATCGATGCTCATTGCCTCTGCGGCTGCCGCTTGAGTGAGGCCTCGCTCGCCTATGATTCGGCTAATCTTCCGCACGAGGCCCGCCTTGATCAGATGTTCTTCCGCATCAGCCAATCCCAGATCGGCGAACACGTTGCCGCTGCTGGTGTGCTTTTCTAGAGGCTTGGTTCTTCTCATTCCTTTACCTCCTGCTTGACGCCGCCTGACCAGGTCGATCACGGTCAAAGGCGTCGGATGCGAAGAACTTGAGGGCCGCCGGAGAATCCCCAAGCCAAACGAGTGTCTTCACATCGCTATGCCAATAATGGCATATGCGGTTCAGGTCGCCAACTCGGCTTCCGCGACGGACACCGCGAAATGGCAACTCGAGGGAGAACGAGTAGTCAGTCCGTTTGTTCCGCCCAACCGGGACCGCGCCGCCAGGCGTACCGGTGTCGATGGGTCTGGCACCGTCGCTCCGTGCGCCCGGCGATCTCGCCCGAAGACTGGGACCTGAACGGTACCCGCACCAGCCGAACCACCGTCAAGAGAATCGCGGTCGCAACTCGGGTTACCCGGGTCCTCTCAGCAAGAGTGCTGGTAAACTGAGGCGTGTGCCCCTGAAGGTTCGGGAGGTGATTCGGAAGATCGAAGGTGCAGGGTGGCGTCTCGTGCGAACCTCCGGCGACCATCGCGTTTTCCGCAACGCCGATGGACGCATCACCGTCGTATCCGGCCGGCTTGGGGACGACGTCCGGTCTGGCACATACCGAGCCATTCTGAGGCAAACTGGTATTGAGGACGACAAGGCATGACCCGCAAGTATTCGCTGGTAGTGGAGAGCGGCCCGACAGGATTCAGTGGCTATGTACCCGAACTTCCATCGATCCTCGTGACCGGGAGTTCCGCCGAGGAGTTGACCGCCCGCGCCACGGAGGCCATCCAGATTTATTGGGAGGTGCTGAGGGCGGAGCGCTCTGCCACTTCGGAGCTTCGCGAGATCGAAGTCGAACTGCCGGCCTAACGATTCAGCACGTGATTCTGAATCTCCAGTAGCCCCACAATAGCCCAATCCGTTTCCGGTAGCCAATTACCGTTCCGATTCCAGTTCAGCGGCATCGCACAACAAGGCGGACAATTCCCTCGACCAGCGATCCACTCGGCACAGCGACTCACGATATGACAACGAAACGAGCACGGCGTGAGGCTGATTCCACAGATCCAGTTCGGTGTCCCGAAACTGTACACTTTCGGGATACGCGAGAAAATCCCGCGCCAGAGAAAACCGTCGCCGGACGATCTTATTCGCTTGTGCGCTTCAGACGGGGGATGAAGGCGCCGCAGTCAATCCTTGTGACCGTGCCGGGCTTGGCCTCATCAAGAGCGGCGGCGATTTTGTGAACATGCGGCCGAACCACCGGCCAGTTGATCGCGGACATGACCAGCACCGCAAAAGGACGGCATCGAGCCGCTGCTGCGTTTCCATGTTTTTGTCGCCCGTAAGAAATACCTGAAACCCTTCGCGCTCGATCAACTCGAGCAAAGCGCCGTTTTTCATGCCGCCCCACTGCATGCTGACCACGGTATGAATCTCGTGCCGGGGCAAAGAACGCGCCAGCTTCCGCGGCACGTCCTCATCGAAAAACACTTTCACGGCTGCGCCTGAAATTGGTGCGTCGCACGAAAGTGGAGAATCGTTTTGATGGCGTCGATTCCGGCCTCCGGGTAGCAATCCAGCGTTTCTGCGATGGCGGCGTCCTCCGACAACCCCTCTTCACGGAAAGCGTCATAGTTGCCGGTGATCGCCTCTACCGGCAAGCGCGTGTTCTTGAGCAAGGGCGCGCCGCTCACTTTGCCGGGAACAACTTCAACCAAGGGGCACTCGGACCAATCAAGCTGCGCCATGACGGTACTCCTTCTCTTCATCGTACCCGGTTCACCAGAAAACATCCGCCCCCGCCCTGTCACGAAATTATCCAGGGCTCGGCTTCCATGAGAACGATCGCGCTTCGCGAACGCGCCCGATTTGCGCAAGCGATCTTTTACGGAACGTCCGAGCGTCAGACGTATTATCGTTTCCGTTTCGGCGCAAACGGAATGTCCACCTCGGCATAACTGCCGGGCGTCGCCGCGTTCACGGCTTCGACGACACGTTCAACGTGCTCCCGTAGGGCGGGCCATTGCGAATGGCCAATGACGACGATGGCGACAACTCGCCATTTCTCAACCGGTCCCACCCGCGATCGGCGGACAGGGCGACCTCATGCGCAGCCAGCCATCGTCTTATCGGGACAGGTGTCCCCTGATCGAAGAGAGAACGCGCATTTTCTAAGGGGCTTCGGCCGGGGGCTTGTCGAGGCTGCGCGCGGCAAACGCGATCACCGCCTCCACCTGGGCGCGATCCAGCCCCGCGAACCATTCCATGATGTCGTCAATGTTCGCCCCGGCTTCCAGGTTCTCGAAGATGGCGGACACTGGCATCCGGGTTCCCTTCAGAACCCACGCGCCGCTCACTTTTCCCGGAACGCTTTCAACCGCGGAGCATTGCGACCAGTCCATCGTCCTGGTAGCATCTCCGGCCAGCATCTCGAACCTCTTCTTCCCCTTCCACTTTCATAGTAGCGGGTTCCCCCCCGAGGCTCACCGCCCTGTCACGGCTCTCAAGTTCCCGGCTCCAACCGCAAGCGATTCCCCAGCCTCCTCAATACCCCGGTATCCGATTTCAGCGAGTGGCCCGATGCACCCTCTTGACTTGCCGCCCAATGTGTATGACAACCAGTAACATGGATGAACAGGCGCGCCGTTCTTTGAAACAGCAGGTCCGCGTCGCAGCGGCACGACGCGCCTATCACCTCTACAAGCGCCTCGACCTCGGCCCTGGTGGATATTCGATCGCTCCTTCTACGGAAACCAAGCGCGGCGTAACGTTGGCGATTCGGAAGAAGCTGCGGAAATAGTCCCGGCGCCGGCGCCGGCCACCGCGCACGGTTCGCCCCACACTACAAACCCGCAAGCTTCCATGGCTCCCGATACTTCACCGTCAGCAACGCATTCGCCTTCGCGCTGTTCGTAATCCGCTCTGACTTCCCATCCCACTCAATGCGCTCGCCCGTCCGATACGCGATGTTCGCCAGATGACAGGCCACCGTCGATCGGTGCCCGATCTCGATGTCCCCAATCGGCCTCTGCCGGCTCTTCACACAATCCAGAAAGTTGCGCACGTGCGGAAAATGCTGAATTGAGGTCGTCCCGCGCTCGCCTTTCCCCTCGGTCGTGAAGTACATCCCCACACCCGTCAAATCGTCGTACGCATCACGTGAGCCCATCGCCCCCGCATCGGCATGCCCTCGCGTCTGCGGCGTGATCTGATACCCGGCCCGATCCACAAACAGTGTCCCATCCGTCCCATGAAGCTGAATGCCGTAACTGCCAAAAGGCTTGTTCCCCGGATGCCCGTCGTGCCCCATGCTGTTGTGACGCAACGTCGAGTAGTAGAGCTGATAACCCGGATACTGAAACATCACCTGCAGCGTGTCCGGCGTTTCGCGATCCTCATTCAGCAGATACATCACGCCGCCCATGGCCGCGACGCTCTTCGGCGAATCCTCACCGGTCGCCCAATGCACAATGTCGACGAGATGCACTGCCCAGTTCGTCATCTGGCCGCCGCCGGTCGACCAGTAGCTTCCAAATCGCCGACGCGCGGTACTGTAGGGAATCTTCGGCGCGGGCCCGAGCCAGTTGTCCCAGTCCAGATCCGAGGGCACCGGCGCTTCCACGGCACGCACGCCGCTATCGGCGGGCTCCCATGTGTGATTCCAACACTGCGCGTAGAGCACTTTGCCGATGCGCCCATCCCGCACTGCTTTCACCGCGCGCTGAAAATGCGATCCGGAACGCTGCTGAATCCCCACCTGCACCACGCGATTGTTCCGCCGCGCCGCGTCCACCATCAGCCGTCCCTCGCGGACGCAAAGCGAGATGGGCTTCTCCACATACACGTCTTTGCCCGCATTGCATGCATCCACCATCATCAGCGCGTGCCAGTGCTCCGGCGTCGCCACCACCACCGCATCGATCTCCTTATCGTCGAGCATGCGGCGGTAGTCAGTGTATGCCCGCGCCCGTCCATCCGTGAGTTCGATGCCGCGCTTCAGGTTGGGCTGAAACACGTCGCACACGCCCACGATCATGCAGTCGCGGTTCTTCTGGAAGTCAGTGAGATTGTTGCGGCCTTGGCCACCGCTCCCGATCACACCAACGCGGATGCGATCGCTCGGAGCCGCGGAGGATTGACTGGCAGCGAGCGCCGTACCCGTTGCGCTTCCCTGCAGAAATCGGCGTCGATTCATTGGCTGTTCGCTCTTGACGAGCTTACAGCAATCAGGCGCGTTCCTGGTAGGTGCCTTCCGCCGTGCTGACGCGGATCTTCTCGCCCTGGTTGATGAACGGCGGCACCTGCACCACCAGACCAGTCTCCATCTTCGCGGGCTTCGTCACGTTGGAGACGGTCGCACCCTTCAATCCGGGCTCGGTCTCCATCACCGTCATGTCAACGCTGGGGGGCAATTCCACGCTGATCGCTTTGCCTTCGAAGAACTCCACGTGCACCTTGAGCTGAGCGATCAGGTAGTTGACTGCATCGCCCAGAAAATCCTTCGTGAGGTGCGTCTGCTCGTACGTCTCAGTGTTCATGAAGTAGAAGTACTCGCCGTCGTCGTAGAGATATTCCATCTCCTGCTCATCGAGATTGGCCTTTTCGAAACGGTCGTCGGAAGCGAAGCGCTCGTCCATCATTGAGCCCGTGCGCAGGTTGCGCATACGCACCTGAACAAAGGCGCGCAAGTTGCCTGGCGTGCGGTGAATGGAGGAAAAGATCGAATACAGTTCGTTATTGAACTTGATCACCATCCCAGGGCGCAATTGGGTTGCGGAAAGCATCGAAAGAACCTCTTCAACAATGATGTAGCTTGATTTTGGATCAGGCGTGAGTCTTTTTATTTTATCAGATGACAGCCCGAAGGGTCATACGATTCCCGCTCACGCCGCGCCACTCTCACTCCACACTCACGGTCGCGACCCGGTAGCGGAGCCTTCATTTCTACCGCCTCGAAAATCGCGTCGAGGCCTTGCCCGGCGCACGTCTGGCGCACTGGGCCGAGTTTTAGAACCCACGCCCCGAAGCAGGAGTAAGGACTCTCCTCTTTAGGATTCCGGCAAAAATCTTGCAACTCCGCCGCTGGCCACTGAGGCAAGATAAGAGCACACATGGCACTTTTCGCGATCGTTGCCCTTGAAAGACGCTGGCCCGGCTGTCGACGAGGCAGTTAGTTCGAAGATTCCGGCCACGAAGTCCTATAAGATCGAGCCGGGAAAGTGGGCTGTCAATGCGGATGTCGTCACAGCCCGAGAGTTGTCCACCGTGCTTGGACTCAGAGAAGCACACACTCATCTCGTGGTCTCCATCCGGGGATATTTCGGCCGGGCTCAGCCGGATCTGTGGGAGTGGTTCGCAGCCCAGTCCGAAAAAGCAAATGTCTGAAAAAGGGTCAGGAAAGCCGCGCCAGCCGCGCCCCCCGGCAACTCCGGAGGACTACCCGGTTTCCAGTTCGTCGGCATATCCGTCCGGCGACTACAGTTATGCCGTCGAAGTCGTGATGCGGATTCAGGCCACCCTCGGACAATTGACCGAAGCTGTGAAGACGCTACAGGATCAGGCGAAGTCACTGCAGGAACAATCCAAAGACCAGAGCCGCGAACTCAAGGAAATCAGCAAGGATCTCCATGCCGCCAAAGTTACGGGAAAAGCTCGGCTGTGGGTGATCGGTGTGTTCGGAGCCTTAGTTGGACTCGTTCTGTCCGCCTACTTCCGGAAGCTCTTCGGCAGCCCCTGACTCCCTCAGCGCGCCAGCGCCCCAAACCCGCGCCAGCACAGGTTCGCCCCCAGCCACATCAGCCAGATCGCGAGCCCCTTGCGAAGCGCCTTGTTCGGAAACACCGTCGCAAGCCACGCACCCGTCAGCGCACCGGGAATTCCGCCCATCAGCAACTGCTTCAACACCTCGGTATCCACACCGCCGTAGCTGAGATGGATGCTGCCTGCCGCCGCCGACAACGCCAGACCGAACAGCACATCCGTGCCGACGATCGCCGCGCCCGTCAACGTAGTCCAGTGCATCAGCGCGAGCGAGCCCAACGCTCCCGCACCCGCACTCGAAAACCCCACCTCCATGCCAATGCCGAAGCTGAAAAACGGCAGCCGGCCTGATTTGTCGTGTTGCACCACATCACCGTTCTGCTTGCGCAGGAAGGTCGCCGCCGCCGACACCACAATCGTCAGCCCCAGCAGCAACAGCAGCAGCCCTTCGCTCCCGCCCTTGTACAAACGGTTCAGAAACAGCGAGCCAAGCAGCGCGCCCGGCACACCACCAGCGAGCAGCAGCGCCAGAATCCGGTAATCCACCTGCTTGCGCACAATGAACATCGGCGCGGCGAAGACCTTCACCACGGCGACATACACAAGCGCCGTACCCACTGCCAGCGGCGCGGGCAAGCCCAGAAACAGCAGCAGCACAGGCGCCGTCAACACGCCGCCGCCGATCCCCGTCAACCCGATGGTCAAGCCAATCAGCAGTCCCGCCAGCGTCGTCATCGGATCACCTCTTCTCAGAGAATGTGTGAATTCCGCACTCCAACTTTGCGCCACTCCAGCGGCCCGATCGCGGATTGTCTGGATCCGCCGGAAGCGATGTACAGGGCTCACAACCGATGCTCATATAGCCGCGATCGTACAGCGGCATCGGCTCAATCGAATGCTGCTTCAGGTACGCCCACACCTCACGATTCGTCCACTCGGCGAGCGGGCTGATCTTCCGCAACGCGCGCCCATCGGGCAGCACATGACTCTCCACATGCTGCAAATTCGCCCGCGTCGGCGATTGCTCGCGCCGCAGACCGGTCAGCCAGACATCGTAGCTCGACAGCCCGCGGAACAACGGCTCCACCTTGCGAATCTGGCAGCACTGCGTCGGGTTCGATTGATACAGCTTTCCAAACTCGCTCTCGTGATCGGCCAGCGTCGTCTTGGGAAGCAGATTCACCAGATTCAGATTCCACTCCGCCGTGTAGCGGTCGCGATAGGCGTACGTTTCCTGGAAGTGATAGCCGGTTTCCAGAAACAAAACCGGAATGCCGGGACGTACCGCCCGCGCCAGATGGAGCACCACCATGTCCTCGGCCTGGAAGCTGCATGTGATGCATGCGGGTGCTTCGTCCGCCAACTGCTGCCTGACAATTTCCGCCGCTTTTGTTTCAAACACGTTCGCTTCCATGTGTTTCCTTCCTCAGATGCCTTCGCCGAGGCTCAGACCACCCGACTGCAGCACTCCCTGTTGTTCCAGGTAGGCCACAATCGTGTCGACCGCCGATTCCGCGTTCGCGGGCAGCGGCAGCGTGTTCAGATCGAGAGCGCGGACGTCCTCGATTACTGGAGCGATGAGAATCAGACCCGCGTCAAACAGCGCGCCCGCCGGCACTTCGCTTTCCAGGAACACCACCTGGCATCCGTGATCAAACAACCGCCGTTCGACCCGCGATGCAAGCTCGCGATCGGCAAGCTGCAGCAACGCCGGCTTGTGACTGTTGCGGGCCGATCGTTCCGCCGGCGTCACCGGCAGGGCATCGTGCGACTTGCGCTCCACCGCCTGCCGGATCATTCCCGCGCCGACCGTGAGATTCGAAATCGGATCAATCAGAATGAATGAGCCAGTGGAACGATTCGAGCGGTAGCCGTCGAATAGAATCGGGCGGCTCGCCTCCACACGCACCACACCAATATCGTTCAAGCCGAGATAGTTCGCGGCGGAATGAGCCATTGTGCTGATGTCAAGCCGGCTCTCAATCGACGTCACGCGCGCGTTCACCTGTTGCGTGGTGTGCTTCAGAAGAAAATTGCGGCCGGCGGTAAGTGTGTCCTCCACCATCCAAACAACATTCGCTTCGAGTTGGCGTTCCACCTGTGGTTCGCTGCCCGGATGCGTAAGAAGGTCGCCCCGGCTGATGTCGCGTTCATCTTCCAGCGTCACCGTGACCGACGCCGGCGCATGCGCCTCGTTCAACTCCCCATCAAACGTGCTGATGGAGGCGACGCGGCTCTTCTTGCCGGAGGGTAACACAACAATTTCATCGCCCTTGCGCACGGTGCCCGCCGCGATTTGGCCCGCATAGCCGCGAAAATACTGGTTCGGCCGGATCACGTATTGCACCGGAAAACGCAGCGGCTTCTGTTTGTCGGCCTGCCGCACGGGCGCGGTCTCCAGCACCTCCATCAACGATGGGCCTTGATACCACGGTGTCTTCGCGCTGTGGCGCGCCACGTTCTCGCCTTCCAGCGCGCTCACCGGGATCGGAAGGATCTGCTCGAAGCCCAGCGAATCGGCGAACCCATGGAACTCCGCCATGATCTTTGAATAGACTTCCTCGCTGTAGTCGCGGAGGTCCATCTTGTTTACCGCCACCACAACCCGGGGAATGCCCAGCAGGCTTGCGATCGTCGCGTGGCGGCGCGTCTGCGGAAGGACACCGTGCCGCGCGTCCACCAGCACGATCGCCAGCGACGCCATCGATGCGCCCGTGGCCATGTTTCGCGTGTATTGCTCGTGCCCCGGCGTATCGGCAATGATGAACTTCCGCTTCGGTGTCGAGAAGTAGCGGTAAGCAACGTCGATGGTGATGCCTTGCTCACGCTCGGCGCGAAGCCCGTCCGTCAGCAGCGAAAAGTCAATCGGCCCTGACGAGCGATTGAAGTTTGACTTCTGGATCGACGCGAGTTGATCTTCATAGATCCCGCGCGCATCGTAAAGCAGCCGGCCAATCAACGTGGACTTGCCATCATCCACGCTGCCGCACGTGAAAAAGCGCAACAGCTCCTTGCGTGATTCCTGTTCAAGAAACTCCTCAATCGTGAGGGTAGCCGCCTTACTCAAGGCGCTTATCTCGATGTTGCTTTCCGTCGCCGCCATTTAGAAATAGCCCTCCCGCTTCTTCAACTCCATGGAGCCTTCCTGATCATGGTCGATGATCCGGTTTTCGCGCTCGGAACGGCGGAAGGAGATGAGTTCCTGAATGATTTTCGGCACGCTGTCGGCTTCTGATCGAATGGCTCCGGTGCAGGGCGTGCAACCGAGCGATCGCATGCGGCACAACACCGGCTGCGGCTTTTCGCCCGGTAGCAGCGGATACACGTTGTGCTCCAGTGGGATCAGCGAATTGCCGCGCACAATCATGTCGCGGACCTTCGCGAAGTACAACGGCACAACTGGAATGCTTTCGAGATGGATGTAGTGCCAGATGTCGAGTTCCGTCCAGTTGGAAAGCGGAAACACGCGAATGCTCTGGCCTTTGTCGATGCGGGCGTTGTAGAGGCTCCACAACTCTGGCCGCTGATTCTTCGGATCCCACTGGCCGAATTGATCGCGGAAGGAAAAGATGCGCTCTTTGGCGCGCGATTTCTCTTCGTCCCGCCGCGCCCCGCCGAAAGCCGCGTCGTAGCCGCCTGCTTCCAGGCCGCCAAGCAATCCGCGAGTCTTCAGCAAACTGCAGCATTTCGCCGTGCCGAGCTTGACCGGGCTCGCGCCGTCCGCAATCGCTTCTTCATTGCGATGAACCCGCAGCTCGCAACCGATCGACTTCGGATACGTGTCGCGAAAATCGATCATCTCTTTGAATTTGTAACCCGTGTCGATGTGCAGCAGCGGGAACGGCAAAGGCGCGGGATGAAAAGCTTTTTGCGCCAGCCGCAACATCACCGAAGAGTCCTTGCCAATCGAGTACAGCATCACCGGTTTGGCGAACTCCGCGGCGACTTCGCGGATGATGTGAATAGACTCGGCCTCCAGGTCGCGGAGGTGCGAAGACAACGCCATAAGACCCGAGTGTAGCAAGCGCAAATCCTAATTGTCTATTGACAATAGGGAGATTGTTTCGATGCTTGCATTCGAATTCTCCGATATGAGAAAATTTCTCTAATGAGAGAAATCGACGCCCAAACCGCCATGGAACAGCGCATCGGATTCCGCCTCTCATCACTGCGGGAGCAACGCGGCTGGACCCTCGACGATCTCGCTGAGCGGACCCAAATCAGCCGGGCGACCTTGTCGCGAATCGAACGGGGAGAACTGAGCCCGACGGCCCGGATGTTAGGCGCGCTTTGCTCGATCTATGGCTGGACGCTTTCGCGGCTGATGACGGATGCCGAATCGAACGCGGGCGAGTTGGTACGGCTTCCGCTCCAAATCGAGTGGAAGGATGTCGATACCGGGTATTGGCGGCGGGCGATTTCACCACCGGCGCCGGGGCTCCGAGGCGAGATGGTGGAGGTCAAACTGCCGCCAGGTTGCGTGGTTTCCTATGATGCGGCTCCCGTGATCGGGCTGGAACATCATTTGTGGATGATGCAGGGCCGGCTGCGATTGACGGTGGGCGGAACGGACTTCGAATTGGAGCCTGGAGACTGCCTGCGCTACGTGTTGAAGGGGTCTTCGCGGTTCGAAGGCCTGGGTGAAGAAACCGTGCATTACGTCATCGCCATGGTGAACCCCTGAGCGGGGAGCGTTTCCGGTTGCAGAGCATACCGAGCCTTTGGGATGCGGGCGCTGGAGTGATGGGCCTGCGGGCCTGTGAATCGCGGCATGGCGGCACGGCAGGCTTGCGGCGCCAAGCGCGACGGCGGGCTCGTGAATCGAGGGAGGTTGCATGTTTCAGATCGAGGAGTGGACACCAGCTTTGGGAAGTGGGGCGCTGGATCTGGAGATGCTGGCTGGCGTTCTTCACAATGTGGTGCACAATGGCGGCACGGTGAGCTTCATTCTGCCCTTCACAGAGACTGACGCTCGCGCTTATTGGGACAAGGTGGCGCAGGCCGTCGAGCATGGGACTCGGCGCGTGCTGGTGGCGCGATGCGAAGGGCGAATCGCGGGCACGGTGCAACTCGAGTTGGGGACACCGCCGAATCAGAAGCACCGCGCGGAGATCATGAAGCTGCTCGTACACAGCGACTTTCGACGCCGCGGAATCGCGCGTGCGTTGATGGAGCAAGTGGAACAGATGGCCGCCGCGGAAGGGCGCACGCTGTTGACGTTGGACACGCGCACGGGCAGTTTTGCGGAACCGCTGTATCTTTCGATGGGCTACGTAGTGGCTGGGCGGATTCCTGGCTTTTCACGGGAGCCTGACTGTGATGTGTTATCGCCAACCACGATTCTGTACAAGCAGATCCGGGCGGCGGCTTAAGGGCTCGTGGACTGAACGTACAACTCGACACGATCATTGAGGCGGCGGCCAACGTTGCTATCCGGTAGATCTTCGGGCTTGGCGGCTCCGTACCCACGGGCGATGATTTGCGCAGCGGAAACGCCGCGCACGATCAGATAGGCACGCACGGCATCGGCGCGCCGCTGGCTGAGACGCTGGCACTCCTCGGCGCCCCCGGGAGCGGTGCTCACATGGGCGTGGATGGCGAGTAACGCGTAAGGCGCGCTGTGCATGAGAGCGGCGATGTCGTCGAGCGCGGCGAGCGTTTCTGGAAGCATGACCGAGCCCGCTTGGTGAAACTCGATGGGCCGCGCTGCGAGCGCACTCTGGACTTGGGAATGCAGCCCTTCCGGGGTCCCGTTGGGAGCGACCTGGATTCTGCTTTCGACGCGGGAACCGAGCAGGGCTTGCTCGACGGCGCGGAGGACAGTCTGCTGGTCCGCCTCGTCAGCGGTTGTGCCCGAGAGGATGACGAACTCCCGTGTGACGGTCAATGCGGGCTCACGCCAGCCCTCAGAGCGCATATGAGAGATGGCTCGGGCGGCGCCAGCGGCAAGTGACGAGCCAGGCGCCTGGCGCGCGAAGGATAGATCGTCCGCGACATTCAGGGGACCGAACAGGGCCTCGGCCGCGCGACGGATGAGAAGCCGGGACGGCTCGTCCGCAACTTGCCCCGACAACAGCAAAACTCCGTGGCGAACGCTGACGCGAATCCCGGGAGCTGCGTGGAGTGACTCCTGGCGCTGCCACATCGGCCGCACAATGGTTGCGTAGTTGTAAGTGGCAAGGAGGGCGTAGGCTACCGCTCCGATGGTGAGGATCGCGCCGCGGGTCATCAAAACGATCTAGAACAGGCCGATCGGTCCATCGTATTGACGATGGGAGCGCAGTTCGCGCAAGAGGTCCTGCTTATCACCTTCGAGGATCGCAGCGTAGTTTTCAAGCCGGCTGACTTGTTGCCGGAGCCGGCGGACGGATGCCTGGGTTTCCGCGGAAGCGTGGTCCGTGGCACCGCGCAACCGTTCGCGCAGTTGTTCGTTTTCGGCGGTCATTTCGCCGCGTAGCGTATCCCACGCGGCACGCACCTCATTCATTTCGATTTCGCATTCCTCCACTCGGCGGCGGAGAAGCCTGACCTCAGAGCGGGCCTGCTCCAGTTGATGCTGCCACTCCGGAGGAGGCGGCGGATTCCATCCACCATGGTTGGGCACGATGGACCCGTGGCCGCCGACGCTGGCAGCAAGGGCTCTGGCCTGGGCGGGGACGGCGAGACGGCGGGCGTCGGCGAACTCGACTTCAAGGCCGGCGATCTGGCCGCGGAGAATCTCGATTTCGCGTTCGGCACGAGCCTGCTCCACGCGTGCATCTTCGAGTTCGATTTCGAGATGCATGATCCGCTCACGGATGGAGGCGGATTCCAGTTCGATCGCATCGCGCTCGCTGGCGAGGGCCTCGATTCTGGCATGGACCTCGGCTTCGAGATCCGCAAGCTCACGCTGTGCCGCTGCCTTGGCGCGCTCGGCATCCTCAAGTTGGCTGGCGAGCAGTTCGACCTCGGCCTGAGTGGCGGAACGTGCCGGGGTGGCGGCGAACGCTGCCGCTGCGTCGCGCGAGAAGGCGATCTCGCCGCGGAGCGCCTCTATCTGATTCGCCGCTTCGAGTGCTTCGGAGTGGAGGAAGGCGACGGTGCTCTCCATGCTGGCGATCTGGCCGGCATGCTTGGCTTCGGCCGCGCGGTTCTCGCGCAGGAGCATGGCGATCTCGGCGTCGGCCTCAGCGTTTTGCGTGCGGAGATCCGCGATGGTGCGGTTGGTGGTTTGTGCCGCTTCGAGGTGGGTGGCCTCGGCGTCACGCAGGCGCTGCTGGAGATCGGCGATTTCGGATTGAGATTCCCGGAGACGCTCCTGCATCTCGTGCAGATCGGCGGCGGATTGGGCCATGGCGCGATCGGAGGCTTGCGACGCTTCCGCGTGGGTTGCTTCGGCGTCACGGAGTTGCTGTTGGAGGTCGGTGATCTCGCCTGCGGACTGTGCCGCGGTTTCGGCACGAGCGGATTCGAGCGATTGAAGCTGCTGTTGGAGCGATTCGATCTCGGCCTGGGAAGTGCGAAGGCGCTCCTGCATCTCATGGCGGTCGGCGGCGGATTGGGCAATCGCGCGGCTGGAGGCTTGCGACGCTTCCGCGTGGGTTGCTTCGGCGTCACGCAGGCGCTGCTGGAGATCGGCGATTTCGATTGCGGACTGTGCCGTGGCTTCGGCACGAGCGGATTCGAGCAGTTGAAGCTGCTGTTTCAGGGCGCCGGCCTCGGCGCTCTGCGTGCGGAGGTCCGCGATGGCAGCGGCGTGGGTTGCTTCGGCGTCGCGGAGCCGCTGTTGGAGATCGGCGATTTCGATTGCGGACTGCGCGGCGGTTTCGGCGCGGGCGGATTCGAGCGATTGAAGCTGCTTTTGGAGCGATTCGATCTCGGCCTGGGAAGTGCGAAGGCGCTCCTGCATCTCATGGCGGTCGGCGGCGGATTGGGCAATCGCGCGGCTGGAGGCTTGCGACGCTTCCGCGTGGGTTGCCTCGGCGTCGCGGAGCCGCTGTTGGAGATCGGCGACTTCGATTGCGGCCAGGCCGGTGGCGCGCTGGGATGACTCGGCTTCCTGCGCGCGGGCCGTCTCCAGTTCCTGGACCTTCGCGTCATAGATCCGTTGCGCCTCGACAAAGCGGTCTTCGGCAGCAGTGAGGGACTGCTCCGCGTCGCGCAGTTCCCGCTTCATGGCGCCGATTTCGGCGGAGGCTTCGACGGTTTGCGCGCGGAGTTCGGCGATGGTGCGATCGGCGGCGGCAAACTGGTCGTCAAACTCGCTCCGAATCTGCTGGATGCGCAGTTCGGCGGCAGCCTTGGCGGATTCGGCTTCGCGAAGCTGTCTGGCAAGCAACTCCTGCTGCTCGGCTGCGGCCGAGACCTGGGACTGGAGGCCGGCGATGGTCCGACCAGCGGCTTCCATGCGATCTTCGGCGTCGCGAAGGGCAGTGCGAAACTTCTCGGACTCGGTGCGGAACTGGCCTTGAAGCGTCTGATGTTCCGCTTCGAGGTGGGCGAGGGCATCGCGCAGGCGGTGGGACTCGGTGTCCGAGCGGGCGGCCTGATCCAGAAGCATGTCGCGTTCGAGCGTGATGGCTTGAAGGCGGTCCGTGATGGAGCTCAGTTGGGTGCGAAGATTGTGCTCATCCCGGGACCATGCCGCACGGGAGCGGGTGAGTTCGGATTCCATGCTGGAGAGGGCGGAACGGGCGTCCTCCAACTCGGCGGTGACACCGGCGAGCATCTTGTCCTTGGCCTGGGCCTGCATGGCGGCGACGGCAAGGGTCGTATCCTTATCGGAGACGGCCTTTTCCACGCGGGCGAGGTCCTGCTTGACGCGCAGGAGGTCCTCATCGCGAGTGAGCAGAGCGGCGGATCTCTTCTCAGCCTGCTGTTGGAGGATCCGCAACTCGGCAGTTTTGTTCTCAACGTCTTCCCGCCAGCGGTTGGTGATCTGGTTCGTGATGGCACGCTGCTTTCGCAAGGCGTTGCTGCGGAGCATCCACGCCATCCAATAGCCAACGCCCATGGCCGCAGCGAGGCTGGTCGACATGGCGAAGACAAGGAAGACGAGTTCACGCATTCAATCGCACCTTGTGGCCAGTATAAGCCGAACGCACCCCCCGATGAGGGTACAAAATGAAGCGAATCCGTGGGGACTGAGGGTAGGCGGGTACGGGATATCAGGGTACTGCGAGGAACCGGGACAAACTGAGGCGAGCAAAGCGGAACCCGCCGCGATTCGGAGCGAACCGCGGCGGCGTTCAAAAGAACTGGATGGGAGTTATTCTTCCTTCGCGGCGGTCATTGCCTTCTGATTGCCGCCCGCGGCCTCGTCCCACTTCTGGGAGTTGTTGGCGGTCTTCCAGTAGCGATCCGTCCAAGGGGAGTCCGCGTCTTTCTGCCCTTCGACGAAGGCATAGCGGCCGCTGCGCTCTTCGAGCAGGGGGAGGACGGAGGCGGCTGCCTCAAGACCCATTTCGAACTCGACGCGCTGCTTGCCGCGTTCTGCGTTAAAGCTGAGAATGAAGACGCGCTTCTTCTTGTGAACGAAGGGTACTTTGAACATTTCCGGGGGCAACTTGTCGAAGACTTCGATAGAGGTGATCTGCTTGTAGGGCAGGGTCCAGACAGGCTTGCCAAATTGGAAGCTGAGCGCGTTCCGGTCGGACAGATCGAGCTTTCCGGCGGTCATTTGCGGGATCATGGCAACGGTGCCTTGGGTATAGACGGAGTCATGGCCCTGAGCATGATTGGCCGCAGCCTTGGACTCACTGGCGCTGCCAGATTGGGCGGCGGCTTGAGAAGCCGGCTTGGCAGCTTTGTCCTTCTTGAACGGCCAGATTCCGGCGCTGGCGACTGCGGTTGCCAGGAACATTCCGAGAACGAGTTGTCGAGTCATTAGTCTCCTCTTGGCGGTAGATCGACGGGTGGGTCATGAAACTTTATGGCGGAGAGTACTAGAACGGGAGAAATCGTAAGGGGGCGGCGACATGCGCTCGCCACCGTTCGTGTCCAGCGAGCAGGACTTCGCGGCGGAGGCGACTCAGCCACTTTGGCACTGACGGCAACCGTGAAACCGCGGTCACGCAAGAAAGCAGCGAGACGCGGCGTGTGTAGTCTGGTGCGCGGAAATCGTCCCATGGGGCCGGTCTACCACACACTGCGGCGTCTTTGGTTCTCGATCTCCGGTTTGTGTCAGCGGATATGATTGGAGGGTTATGCTTCAGTCGGCTGACGAGCAACTCAAGAGCTTTATCGCAAAGTTTGAACCTAAGATGGCAAAGCTGATTCGCGAATGCCGCGCTATCATGCGGAAGCGATTCCCAACAGCCTTCGAGTTAGTTTACGACAACTATAACTTTCTTGTGATCGGATACTGCACCACGGAGCGGCCCTCCGACTGCGTTGTGGCGTTGGCGGCCAATTCGAAGGGAATCGGACTTAACTTCTACCACGGAGCAAGCCTGCCGGATTCCCATCGGATCCTTGAGGGATCAGGAAACCAAAATCGCTTCGTCAGAATCAGCGAAGCTTCCGTTTTATGTCAGCCCGAGGTCGAAGAATTGATCAGCGCTGCCGATGCTCAGGCAGACCCGCAGTTTCCTTCCAAAGGACGCGGCAAGTTGATCGTTCGGTCTGTCTCGAAGAAGCAAAGGCCACGAAGATAGCCGCGTTTCTCGCACTCGCCGTTTCCTGTGGTGGCCGCCCGAGGGCGATGGCCGTGGCACTTCAAACGATAGGCTTTCGAGGGCAGCCGACGTACCAAGGATCGCCTTTTTTAGGGCGCCTCCCGGCTTCAGCGACAATTGGCACAGGGAGGAAGCGGTAACACCCGAACCTTAAACCCCCTTAAACCGTGCATGGGACGCCCGCATTCCGGGAGACCCATATTCCGGGGCACCAGGGTTCCCATCCAAACACTGTTCGATAAGATTAGATAGCAAGTGAAGTTTGGCTTGCTGATCTTGGCCTAGCCGCGAAGACCCGATCCATTGTGATCGATAAGCCGGGCGGCGAGCGGATGAACAGAGGGCCGAAGGGTTCGATGGATGGCGGGCCAAGCCCAATGGGGATCAAGCTGGCCTCTGCAAAGCGGCCGAGTCGAATATCACATGCTCCTCGACGACCATGCCATTCTCGATCCGAAAACGGTCGACCCCATACCATTTGCGGCGCAGGCCATCAATCGTCGAGGCGGCGTTCCAGAATATGTAGATCAGATCGCCTGAACCTGCATAGTCCACTGGGGTAACGACGAGATCCGGCTGCGCCGCCAGCAGGTTTGACATCCAATCAATATAGGCCGCACCTGACATCGTTATCAATCCGAAGCGAGATCTGCGTCTTCAGGGGCCGATAGTATTTTCCAATGGACGCGCCCGCCCAGTAGCTTGGGGGCAACTGCGGAGCGCCGGCGTCCTGATCCAGCGCGCGGTCGCGCTTGCGGTACGCACGTTTCGCCCGCTTCGCTGGTCTTGAGTTGCTTAACGGAACTGGTCGTTGTAGATACTTTCTTCATAGTCAACTGCCTTTCGCGCCGAGACAAGGCGGATCACGTCCGCGGCGGGCTCAACGAACACAACCAGCAGCAGCGCCAGATTCCGGGTCATGCCAATGATCTGGAACCGCCGCTCGCCTGGCCTTGTCGCCCGAACGCCCAAGTCACCGTCTCTGCGGGATTACTTGGGGAAATCCGTGTTTGTGGCTGCGATCAGTGCAGGCCAACGACGATCGGCTGTGCGACCGCAACTTCCGTGCAGACCTCCGCATCCGGATGCCCCTGGATCAGCGTCACGGGATAACTCGCCGACACCGGACCCGCGACCGCCATCCGGAACACGGCCCGGTGCCGTTCGCCGCCAGCGCAATAGAGACGAATGCGGCGGGCTGCCAAAATGTCGCGCATGCCGCAGGTCACCGCCATTGGCGGAATCGCATGCGAGTTGCCGCCCGCGGATCTGATGCTCTGCACCACGATCGAGTCGTCGCCGAGCGTCAACACCCGGGTGAGCGATTGACGCAGATCCTCGACACTCACCTGATGCCAGCGCGAGAGAGGCGGCTCATTGAACGCGACGTGCCCGTGATAGCCAATGCCGCCGAAACAGCAGTCCGCACCGCCGACCTTCTCGAGCACTTCGCTGAACTCGTCAATGCGGAAGGGGTGCGGCACGATGTGTTGCTTCTCGGGCATACGCAGATCCGGGTCGATCCGTGCGAACAGTTCGCGTTGGAGGAAACCCGTGAAGCTGAGCGGGTGCGAGGTGGGCACGGGTCTGCCCTGCCAGTCCAGAAACTCGTCCATCTGAAACACCCAGACGTTGCGCCAGGAGAGCCGATCGCGGTTTGTCATTTCGGCGAGGATCGGGTAGTGGCGCACCGGTCCGACAGGAAGGATGAGGCGGGCGGGGCGGCCCTCATGGTTGGCGCGGCGAATCTCGCCGGCGATGGATTCGGCGAAGTCGGCAAGCAAGTGGGGAATGTCGGGCAAGAGCCGGAAGGGGATTCTCGCCACGCGAGCGAGTTCCTCCAGCGGAAGGCTGTTCAAATCCGCAAAGCAGTCCATTGGTCTTATGCTAGACAAAATGGCCTTCGTTGAGCGACGCCGCTGGGTTTATCTTGGGTTACTGTTCCTTTCGCTGGCGATCAACCTGCTGGACCGGCAGGTGCTGGCGGTGCTGGCGCCGGTGATTCGGGAGGATCTGAATCTCTCGCCGGTGCAGTATTCGTACGTAATCACGGCGTTCCTGTTCGGTCTGGCGCTGGCGCAGTTGCCGTCGGGCATGTTCCTGGACCGGGCGGGCGTACGCTATGGTCTTCCGGTGTTGATGGCATGGTGGTCGGTGGCCAACGGGCTGCATGGGTTGGCGCGCAGCGTGTGGCATCTTTGCGCATTCCGATTTCTGCTTGGTGTTGGCGAGTGCGGTAACTACTCGGCTGGAGTGAAGGTGATCGCGCAGTGGTTTCCGGCGCATGAGCGCGCGCTGGCGGGTGGGATCTTCAATAGCGGCACGGTGCTTGGCTCGCTTGTGGCGCCGTACCTGATTGTGCGTCTTTCGCAGAGCTACGGATGGCGGATGTCGTTCGTGATTGTGAGCGTGCTGGGCATCTTGTGGCTGATCCCGTGGCTGATGTTGTACCGTGAGCGGCCGGCCGCCGTGGATGCACCGGTACGAATTCCATTGCGTCCGCTGCTGCGCCGCCGGCAGGTGTGGGGCGCGGTCCTGATCCGAACGCTGGCGGGTCCCGTGGTGCACTTCTATTGGTACTGGCTGCCGGAGTATCTGAAGCGGGAGCGGGGTTTCACTATGGAGATGATCGGGCTATGGGCGGGTGTGCCATTTCTGTTTGCCGGACTGGGGAACCTGAGTGGCGGTTGGTTCGCATCGGTTCTGATGCGGCGGGGGTGGAGCGCGGACCGGACGCGCAAGTTGCTGTTCGTGATCTGTGGCGCGCTGTGCATGATCAGCAGCCTGGTGCCACTGGCGTCTGGCGAGTTACTAGCGCTTGCATTGATCTGCCTTGCCACTTACGCGATGGGGGTGCTGACGGCGAACAACATCGGTCTGCTGACGGACCTCTTCTCGCCGCAAGTGATGGCGCGGATCACGGGACTGACCGGGATGTGCGAGGGAGCGCATGCGATTCTGGTCACGCTGGCGACGGGCGCCATTGTGGAGCGATTCGGATACGGGCCTGTGTTTCTGGCGATGGGGCTGTTGCCGGCGCTCGCGGTGGCCGCGCTGTTCGTGTTTGTGCGCCGCGTGGAGCGTGTGCAATAAAAAACCGCTGCGAAACACAGGGGCTTCGCAGCGGGCCACATGGCAGTGAGGCAGCAAGCTTCAGTCACCCGCGGAACATCGTCCCGCAATCGAATGGATGCGCGCGCGGCGTGTTGGCGTTCCGCGAAAATCATAAAGCTTCGTTCACGGAAGTAGCGGTCAGCTCTCAGCTTTTAGCTTTCAGCCCCAGAGCCGGCGAGACGCCCGCTCATTGAACCGGGCTCGGAGTCAGGGAGACGGGAGAAAGCGAAACGGCCCGGAGCACCAGGCCCGGGCCGTTTGGAAACGAACACTCTCAGACTTGAGCGGCGGTAAGTGCGCCGTTGGGACTTACAGCGAATTGAAGCGGTCTTCGACAGCTTTCCAATTGACGACGTTCCACCATGCGCCGATATAGTCAGGCCGGCGGTTCTGATACTTGAGATAGTAGGCGTGCTCCCACACATCCAAACCGAGGACCACTTTCTTGCCTTCCATGATCGGGGTGTCCTGATTCGGCGAGGAAGTGATGGCGACCGCGGACCCTTCCTTCACGAGCCAAGCCCATCCGGAACCGAAACGGCCCACACCAGCGGCGGCGAATTTTTCCTTGAACGTATCGAAGCTTCCGAACGCTCCGTTGATCGCCGAGGCTACGTTGCCCAGGGGCGCGCCACCCGCGTTGGGACCCATCAGGTTCCAGAACAGCGAGTGATTCCAGTGCCCGCCGCCGTTGTTGCGAACGGCGGTGCGGATGGCTTCGGGCACGATTGCGAGGTTGTTGGCCAGCAGTTCTTCGAGGGACTTGTCCGCCAGTTCGGGCGCGGATTCGAGAGCCTTGTTCAGATTCGTCACATAAGCGGCATGGTGCTTACCATGATGAATCTCCATCGTCATTTTGTCGATGTGCGGCTCAAGCGCATCGTGCGCGTAGGGAAGGGCGGGAAGCGTGAACGCCATGGTTTTCTCTCCTGAAAAATGAATTCGTTGCCAAGTGTTGGGATGCCCGAGATACGGGTGCGGATTCAACCCAATAGGATAACCCGGCCCGGGGGCTGAGGTCCTGACCGCTGCGCGGAAAGAAACTTCCGCGTCAGAAGACGAAGCGCGCTCCCAACTGAATCCGGCGTCCGGGTCCCGCACCGGCGATGATTCCGTAGCCTGGGCCATTCAGCGTCGCGCCCGGGCCACCGAAGTTCGGGTGATTGGTGATGTTGAAGAACTCGCCGCGGATCTGAACCTTCTTGGTCTCGCCGATTGGGAAGTTGCGGAGGATCGACATGTCGAGATTGATGAGACCGTCGGCCCGTAGCATGTTGACGCCCTGATTGCCGAAAGTGAATTGCGCAGGCTGTACGAAGGCCGAAGTGTCGAACCAGCGGTTCAAGGTACGCTCGCTGTTCGGAAGATTGGGATCGCGAAGCACATCGGCGCGCTGCGCGCCAGCGCTGTTCACAAAGGTGTTGTTGACCTGAGTGTTGACGCTGAACGGCTCGCCCGATTGCAGGGTCATGAGTCCGCCGAGGGTCCAATTGCCGACGATCGAGCCGAGCCAGTGGTTCGAGAGATAGGTTCTGCCCTTGCCCACCGGAATCTCGTAAACGCTGGTGATGGTAAGGCGATGGCGGATGTCGTTCCCGGTGGGGCCCCAATCGGCGCGGCGGTTGTAGAAGTTTGAGAAGCCGATATCGGCGCCGAGCGAGCCGCCATCCGTGTAGTTATTGAACGAACGCGCCCAGGTATAGGTGCCGAGCACGGAGTAGCCGCTGGCGAATCGCCGCTCCACGCGCGCGACGGCAGCGTAGTAGCGGGCATCGCCAAAGCTCGGCCCCTGGATCGCGACGTTGGAAAACTGTGGGAATGGACGATCGGCCTGAGTGGGGGTGCGACCGGCGGCGACGACTTCCGCCAATCGTTGGGGAGTGACTTGGTTGAGCGTGATGTTGCCACTCGGCAGTTTGTGCGACAGATTGCCCAGCGTGCTGATCTCGACGAGAATCCCTTTGCCCATCTCGCGCTGCACGCCGAGGTTGAACATCTGCGAGTAGCCGGTGCGGCGGCTCGACTCGAAGAACGTCACGGCGGTGTTGGGCTGCTGGCCGACACGCACGGCGCCGAAGCTGTCGGTGAGGGCCGGCTTGCTGAGCGTGACGCTGACGCCGTCTTTCAGGAAGAACGGCGCGGTGATGCCGTTGTCGGGCGAGTTCAAAACAGCCGACAGTTCGTAGCCGAGTGAGGCCGAGTTCGGCACGCCGGCGTCGAAGGGATGGGCCATGAAGACACCGTAGGCGCCTCGGACAACGCTGCGGCTGGATCCGAAAGGTTTCCAGGCGAATCCGAAACGCGGCCCCCAGTTGTTCCAGTCCGTGTTGTAGAAACTGTTGCGCCATCCGTTCAAACCGAGAAACTTCACGACACCGGGCGTTCCGCTGACGGGATTGATCTGGGTAGTGTCGAACGCGTTGCCGCGATCGTTGCGATCGGTGATCGGCGTATCGGTTTCCCATCGCAGGCCAATGTTCAGGGTGAGATTGCGAGTGACGTTCCAATCGTCCTGCACGAAGCCGGCCAGGTACCAGCTATAGCGATCGAGCAGTTCGGTCTCGCGCGAACTGAAGCCTGTTACGAAGCCGAGCAGCAGAGTCGCCGGGCCGAAGCCACTGGTTGCGTTGCCGGGCTGTCCGGTGGCCAGGGGATTGAACCCGAAGGTGCCCGAGGCGGTGGGACGGTTGGTCTCGTAGTTCATGGAGGGCCGCAATTCGGCGCCGAACTTGAGAGTGTGTTTGCCGCGAATCCACGAAAGGTTGTTGACGAGTTGATACTGTTCGATCGGGAACTGGCGGCGTTCCTGGCTCCCGCTGCCAATGGCGGAAATGCCGGTGGCGGTGAATTCGGGAAAGGCGCCGTCGGGAATGCCCCGGATGCCGAGGGTGGTGGCCCATGGCCCGCCGAGGCCCGGAGCGAAGGAATGATTCACGCGGTTGGAGTAAGTGAACCGGAAGTCGTTCACCAGGTTGGGAGAGATGGTGCGGGTCCAGCTTCCATAAAAGTAGTTCTGGTGGCGGATGTTCACGTTGTTGGTTTCCGAGGACCGGTTCGGGAAAACGCTGGTGAGATCGGTGTCGTCACTGTTGAAGAGATAGCGTCCGGTGATGCGGTCCTTCGATCCGATGTTGTGGTCGATCTTCGCGGTGAAATTATTGCGCGTCAGGATGTTCACGAAGTTGGCGCGGAAGTTGTTCGCGCCCGCGATCGAATCGGGCGCGCGGTTGGGAAGCGGATAGAAGGGCATGAGGCGCAGTGCGACGGGATCGAGGCGCGAGGCGGGAATGCGATTACCGGGGAACTGCGTGCGCACGAACCGCCCGCCCTGATTGACGGTGGTTGCGGGATCGAAGATCGGCAGCACCGCGCCAGTGTTGCTCAGCGTGCCGGAGAAGTCGCCCTGGCGTTGCGCCACGGTGGGAACCGTCAGAGTGCGAATGGCGCCATCACGGCGGCGCGACCCTTCGTAGGCGAAGAAGAAGAATGTCTTGTCGCGCCCATTGTAGATTTTTGGAATCCACACGGGCGCACCAATGGTTCCGCCGAAGACGTTGTACCGAAGGGGAGCGCGCTGCTTCCTGCCGTCAACGATCGGGGCGAAGAAATTGGGCGCATCGAACTTCTCGTTGCGGACGTACTCAAACAGCGAGCCTTTGATCTCGTTGGTGCCGCTCTTGGTGGTGGCGATGATCACGCCACCGTTGGATCCGCCGTACTCGGCCGAATAGCCGTTGGCCATGATCTTCACTTCGGCGACGGTTTCGACGGGAGGATCGAGGTCCACCTGGCCAGCGCCGAGGCGCATGTTCTGGCCCGTGCCGCCGTCAATCCAGAACGCCTGCGACTGCTGGCGGCTGCCGGCGAGCGAGAAGTTGGGCTTCTGGCCGCTGTCGTAGCCGATGAACACGGCGGCGCCGACGGTCTGAATGAGGTTGAGCGAACGGCGGTCGCCAAGGGGTAGGTCCTCTACAGCCTTCGCTTCGACCAACTGGGCGACTTCGGATGTGCGTGTTTCGAGCAGCGATGCCGAGCCTGAGACGGTGACGCTCTCTGTGACGGCTCCGATTTCGAGCGTGACGTCGAGTTCGAGGCTTTGTCCGGTGGTCAGCACCAGGCCCTTGCGCAGGTAGCGGCGGAACCCGGATTTTTCGGCATCAATGGTGTAGGCGCCAATGGCGAGCTGGCGGAGAGAGAACAGCCCTTCGTCATTGGTGGTGGCGGTGGTTTTGACTTGCGTTGCGTTGCTGATCGCGGTGACCGTAACTCCCGGGACGACTGCGCCTTGCGCATCGCGCACGATACCGGTGATGGTTGCGGTGGGAGATTGCGGAAATGCGAGAGACGAGAAGATCAGAAGAGCGAGAAGAGACCTCATGGCCGCAATTATATCGACTGGAAGCGCTGAGCGAAGTCGCGCCATGGGGTGACTCATAGTAACTCTGTAGAGCGGAAGGAACTGGAATCGGTGCCGGCTACGGTAGCGCGGACTTCAGTCTGCCGGCTCGACTCTACCGAGGCGCGTGCTCGGGGCCTGCGAAGCGCCCCTGGTGGATCATCAGCGCTCGACCACCGGTACTCTTCCGCCCGGCTCACCAACCCGGCCTTCACCAGGTTTGTGATCGACGGCGGCAGAAAGGCGGTAGGCTCGTAGGACCTCGGCGATCGCCCATTTTCGTTCACCTCGCCTTGCACCGAGATGAGTCTCGGCGCGGCAGACTGGAGTCTGCGCCACTAGTCGGCACGCAGCCGGAGCACGGCACTTTCGATCGATGGAATCGGCTTCAAAGGCTTCGTGCCGCCAGGGATGGCGAAGAGATCCTCGCTGAGGTTCTGATTGGCTTGCACGCTTTCGAGAAACATCTCGCTCACCGGAATGCCGTCGCTGGTGCGCGAGGTGTGCCGTGGCCACACGACGCCATCGCCTGCATCGAAGTAGCGGGCAAACACCGTCACCTCTTCCAGGCGGTCACGCGTGAGAGGATGCCGCCGGTAGTACGATTGGCGAACGGGCAGTTTGGTGACGCTGCTGAAACAGACCGAGACGATCGGGTCTTTCTCATCGGCGCTTACGATCTCGATGAGTTCTCCGCTTTGGCTTTCGCAGACGGTGACGCCCCTATATTCGGCCACCAGTCCGGGCTCGGTGCGGCGCTGATGGAGGATGTTGAGGATGTTGTTGCGCGAGTCCTCACGATAGCGGCTGACGAGGCTCGGGTCGAGCGGGCGAGCGCCGCGAAAGGTAAGCTCGTAGCCGCCGTTCTGGTTGAACAGAACCACGTGGCTCTCATCTTTGTTATAGACGTATCGTTGATGCGCGGCATCGCCTGTGAAGAGCGTGTAGATCTTGCCGCGCTGGAGACGGCTCACTTCGCCCTGGCGGCTTCCGATCCAGCCGGAACTCACAAGGCCTTTCGCGGCGAGGAACTTTTCGCCGCCGAGCGCAGCGGTGGCTTCGTCGAGAATCCGGTTCGCACGTTCCCGTGAAGGCGAAGGCGCGAGATCGGCGGCGGACAACGTGGAGAGCGCGACGGCCGACAGAGCCATGCGCGTTGCATACGAAATCACTCGATCCTTCATGGTTCGCATCTGGTTGGTGCGACGCGGCTGGAAGATGAGCGGTTGCCGGGCGGAATGTAAAGAAAGCTAAACGGTGGCGCGAGGCCGGGCATGGCCCCCGGCTCGAGGCGCTCCATCCACCCGAGAGATTTGAATGGGAACGCCTCGATGCCGAGAGATCGTGAGAAACAAACAGAGTGCCTAGGCGACCGCTCTCGGGCGAGCGGGAGGGAGAGCCGGCATGAGGTCGAAGAGGCGTTCCTGGCGCGGACGCTCCACATACTCGCGGAGATGGTGCGGATAGTGGGCATGCATGCCATCAGGGGCATTCTGTTTGTATCCGAAAAGCATGGTCTGCATTTGGAGGGCATTGACGACGGACTTGCCCGCGGTGTCGTTGGTGAACACGACGTAGGTGTCGGATGCGAACGTCCGCAGCCGGTCGATCCGCTGTTTCCAATCGTGCAGTTCGGCTGGCGTGTAGAGGTAGTCCGATCGCTGCGCGCCGAAGCCCTGGGCGCGGAACCAGCCTTCACTGTTGCGGCCATGCAGACGGACGTAGCCGGTGGAAGAGGTGAGGTACGACGTTGGGGGCATGGCCTTCACGGACTCGGGCTGATCGATGTTGGCGAACCCGACGTGATAGTCGATGAAGGTGCCGAGCGCCTCTTCGCACATCCAGCTTGAGTGGCGCATCTCGGCGACCAGCGGATAGCGATGAAAGGCGCGGCGGAGGCGGATGAAGTAGTCGCGGTTTTCCTGGGTGAAGCGGAAGGACCAGGGGAACTGCATCAGGACGCAGCCAAGTTTGCCGGCGGTGCGCAAGGGCTCAAGCCCGGCCTCGAAAGCAGCGACGGCGGTGGGAGCGAGGTCGCGCTCGTGGGTGAACTTGCGGTTGAGCTTCACGGTGAATCGGAAGTTCGGGACATCGGCCACGCGCTGAGCCCATAGGCTCGACACCTCGGGCCGGAGCATTTGGTAGAAGCTGGTGTTGATCTCCAGCACGTCAAAGAACTGTGCGAGGTACTGGATGGGGTGGAAGTTGCGCGGCTTGGGAGCCGGGTAGACGATACGGTCCCAGTGGGAGTAATGCCAACCGGCGAGCCCGCACCGGAGGCTGAAGTTTGGGGAAGCGGAAGAAGGCATAGGGAGAATCCTTCGCTTTTTGTTCGCCACCAGAATAGCGTCTTTTGTGTGGGAGGTCAAGAGCTTTTCGAATTGTGAAAACCATTTAAGAAATTTTCGAGCGGCTGGTAACCTCTGAGGGATAGGCCTCGCCTTATAGACAAATCCCCGTTACGACAGCGGGCGCACTCACCCCTTTCACCCAACGATGCGCCCGCACCTCCTTCCAGGGCCATTCTGCCGTTTGCAAGTCCTTTCTCTTTCAAACATTTAGACACTTGCGTGGGAGTGGCGGGTATGTTATCACTGAACCATAGCCATCACACATCAACTTGGGCAAACTCCGCGAGACAGGGGCGAGCCACGTTGATGGTCAGAGAAGGAGTTCCGGCATGGAGACGGCCAATCGCAGGCCAGTGCGAGTGACTTTGAGCGACCCCAACAAGGGAAAGCCTCTACAGAAGAAACCAGTTCCCCCCGACCAGACGAACGCAGAGAATTTTTACTACGTGAAGCAGATGCAGGGCAAGACCCCGATGGTTTTCCATCTACGGGGCGGCGAGGTGCTTCACGGCGTGATTGAGTGGTACGACAAGACGTGCCTGAAGATCAATCGCGACGAAGGGCCGAACCTGCTGGTCTATAAGTGGGCGATTGTTTACATGTACAAGGACGAGTCGGCGGGCTCATAGGAACTCCCGCAGAACCGGAATCGGGGCCAACGAATCGCCTTGGTGGATCATCCGTGCTCGACCACCGGCACTCTTCCGCCCGGCTTGCCAAGGCTCGTAAGGACCTCGTCGAATCGCGATTTTCGTTCGGCTCGCCCTGCACCGTGATAAGTCTCGGTGCCGGCAGGCTTAAGCCTGCGCTACCGATAGGTGCACGCCGGAATGCAGGAGTGAAGAGGATTGGGGCTAGCGCTTCGCCTTGGCCTTCAGTTCCAGGCGGTACTTGCGCCGTTCTTCGGCTTTCTGCCAGCGCCGGATCTCGTCAGGTGTTTCAGGGATGACCTGAGGCACGGGGATGCGCATGTTCGCATCGTCAATCGCGACAAACGTGAGGTAGGCGGAACTGGTGTGGCGGACGTCGCCAGTGAGCAGATTCTCCACAAGCACCTTCACGCCCACTTCCATGGATGTGTGGAACACGCGGTTCACGCTGGCCTTCAGGATCACCTGTTCGCCGATGTGGACGGGATAAAGGAAGGTCATGTAGTCGACCGATGCCGTGACTACGGTCAAGCGCGAGTGACGCATGGCGGCCAGCGCGGCCGCGATGTCGACGAGGTGCATCACGCGTCCGCCGAGCAGGTTGCCGAGGGGATTCGCGTAGATCGGCAATGCCATCTCGGACAGTTCGGATGCGGACTCGCGTACGAATCGGCCCTGAGTGGGCAAGCCGAGAGCGCCATCGCTGGGAACAGTCATCGCGCGTATATTAGCATGGAGACTTATGGCAATTGATCGAGTGGAAGCGCTGAAGGCGATGCTGGCGCAGGATCCGACGAACAGTTTCGTGCGCTATGGGCTTGCGCAAGCCTATTCGGGCAGCGGGAGGTTGGAGGAAGCCGTGACCGCATATCGCGAATTGCTGCAGGCTGACCCGATGTATGTCGCGGGCTATTTTCATGGAGGGCAGGCTTTGGAGAAGTTGGGCCGGGTGGAGGAGGCGCGCGACATCTACCTGCAGGGTCTGGAGGCGTGTACGCGGAAGGGCGATCTGCATACGCGGGGGGAGATTCAGGGCGCGCTGGACATGCTTCCGATTTAGGAGCGGGATCATGCAACGCTTTGCGTGGTGTCTTGCCATGGGCCTGGCCCTGGGTCTGGGTCTGGCCGCAGAGCCCCTTCTCGCGCAAGCCGGCAAGGAATGGGGTGTCGAGCATCAGACCTACAACGACCCGGTGACTGGAATCACTGTGACCGAACTGACGGGCCGATCCGTCAAGTCCACGAACCTCTATTACCACTTCCCGAATTTCACGGCCGGTGATGCCAACGTTATCTTCACGTCGAACCGCGGGGGCAGCACGCAGATCTTCCGCTACGAGTTGGCGACAGGAAAAGTGGTTCAACTTACCGACGATCCCAAGACGTCGGCCAGTACCGCATGCCCCGACCCGGTGGACGCCAGCACCATCTACTACTATCGAGGCGCGGATCTGATGAAAGTGTCGCCGCAGGGAGAGAGCCGCAAGGTCGCGACGGTGCCGGGTATCGAAGGCGGGTTGCATCAGCCGACGTTGAGCGGCGATCGCAAGCACATCACGGCGGCGTTTCAGCGGGACGCGCAGACCTGGGAGATCGGGCTGATCGAGCTCGCTACGGGGGCGTACCGCAGGGTGATCCGGCAGGGCTTCCGCATCGGCCATGTGCAGCACAGTCCCACCGATCCGCTGATCTTCTATGTTTGGGAGACTGGCGGATATGCGCCTCAGCGGTCGTGGCTGGTGAATGCGGATGGCACGGGGAACCGTCCGTTTTATCACCGGACGGACCCGAAGTCGTGGTTCACGCCGCTGAAGGAATGGGTCACGCACGAGGCCTGGGTGCCGAAGACGGGCCAGATGACGATGATCATCGACAAGGTGGGTGTGATCCTGGTGGAGAAAAGTGGGGAGTCGCGCATGCTGAAGGAAGGCAACTTCTGGCATGCGGCCGCATCGCCGGACGGGCGGCGGGTGGTGTTGGATGATTTCCAGGGAAGGCTGTGGCTGCTGGACGCGCGCACGGGCAGCCTGAAGTTGCTGGTGACCGGCTTGAGAGATACGGAACGGGCGGTTCATGCGCACGCGTCGTTCAATCACGCGGGGAACCGCATTCTGTTCAATTCGGGCAGAACACATCAGACCGTGGCGATGATTTCGATCGAGTGAGTCGAGGCCCGTGGCCGGCGAGTCGTCTCTCTTCCGCCACGGCTCGCCAACCCCGCCTTGACCACGCATTTTCGTTCACCTCGCCCTGCGCCGAGATGAGTCGTCTCGGCCCGGCAGGCGACAGTCTGGCGCGACGGTGATGAAAACAGAGAAAGCCTGGATGCTCGCCACGGAGCATCCAGGCTGCGAAACTACGGAATTGTGCTGGCGCGGTTAGCCGACGACGTCGACACCCATGCTGACGCAGGTGCCTTTGACGCAGTTGACTGCGGACTCGACGGTGAAGCAGTTGAGATCGGGCATCTTGACCTTTGCGATCTCCTCGATCTGCTTCATCGTGATCTTGCCGACCTTGTTCTTGTTGGGCTCGGCGGAGCCCTTCGCGAGGTTGACGGCCCGCTTGATCAGCACGGGGACGGGCGGCGTCTTCGTGATGAAGGTGAACGTGCGGTCCGAGAAGATGGTGATCACCACCGGGATGATCAGGCCTTCGTTATCCTTGCCGGAGGTCTTCGCGTTGAACGCCTTGCAGAACTCCATGATGTTGACGCCCTGCGGACCGAGAGCGGTACCCACGGGAGGAGCAGGCGTGGCCTTGCCCGCCGGAATTTGTAACTTTACCTGACCAGTAACTTTCTTCGCCATGAAACACCTTCAACAACTAAGTTCAGATTTTCTCTACTTGTAAAAACTCGAGTTCCACCGGGGTCGCGCGCCCGAAAATGGTGACCAGAACGCGCAACGTACTCCGCTCGGAGTTGACTTCGTCCACCTTGCCCGAGAAGTTGGAGAAAGGCCCGTCGATGATGCGGACCGTCTCACCCTTTTCAAACGTGAGTTTGGGCTTGGGACGTTCGGCGGAGGTTGCCTGACGGAAGAGGACGGAGCGCACTTCCTCGGGGCTGAGGGGAACGGGGGTGTTGCCTCCGCCCACGAATCCGGTGACGCGAGGAGTATTCTTGATTTCGTGCCAGAGTTGGTCGTCCATGTCCATCTGGACCAGGACATAGCCGGGATAGAGGAGGCGGCGGCTGGTGACTTTCTTGCCGTTGCGGAGTTCGACGACCTCTTCGGTCGGAATGAGGATCTGCCCGATTTTATGGGAGAACCCGAACGCGTCGGCACGAGTACGAAGAGATTCGGCAACCTTCTGCTCGAAACCGGAGTAACTGTGGATGATGTACCAGCGCTTGGTCTCATCCTCGAATTCATCGCGGGCAGGAGCGGCTTCGCCATCGACGGGCGATTCGCCTTCACCAGACGGCACAGCGTCCAGCGTCTCTTCCTGTATCAAATCGCTTTCCTCAGGCATCTCTCACCGCCTATTTGGCAAACGTGTCGAAGATCTTGGTGATCAGCCGTGTGATCGCGAGATCAACGACGAAGAAATATGCGGAGAAAGCGAAGACGGAGACGATGACCACGGTGGTGGTGGCGCGGACCTGCTTCCAACTCGGCCACGTGACGCGGCGCATCTCAGCCTTCAAGTCCTCATAGTAGTCCTTGACGCGCTGAGGCCAGCCGCTCACCCGTTGGCCGAGCGATGCCGTTTCAATCGAAGTTTCGCTTTGCATACCAACCACTCTATCTTTCACTTCTGCCGGGCTTCCGCTTCTGCCAGGCTTCTGCTTCTGTCGAGATTGACTGTCAGTCGAGATTGAAGATCTTGACGGAATGTCGAATCGGGAGGTGGCAGGGGCGGAGGGATTCGAACCCCCACAGGCGGTTTTGGAGACCGCTGGTCTACCGTTAAACCTACGCCCCTAGGAACTCCTGAGCTTCTATTCTAGCCTGAAACGCCTCCCGCGCGCTATCGGGCCTGAACAGGCTCGCAACCAGAACGAGGGGATCACGACGATCCCCCCGGAATATCGAACGATTCGCAACGCACGGACGCGAGCGATCCTACTCGAGGATCTCGATCTACTCGAGGATCTCGGTCACCGTGCCTGCGCCCACCGTGCGGCCGCCTTCACGAATGGCGAAGCGCAACCCCCTGTCCATGGCCACCGGCGTGATCAGTTCCACCGTCAGATTCACGTTGTCACCGGGCATCACCATCTCGGTGCCTTCCGGCAACTCCGCCACACCGGTCACGTCCGTCGTGCGGAAGTAGAACTGCGGACGGTAGCCCTTGAAAAACGGCGTATGACGTCCGCCTTCTTCCTTGGCCAACACGTAAACTTCGCCCTTGAACTTCTTGTGCGGCGTGATCGAACCCGGCTTGGCGATCACCTGTCCGCGCTCCACCGCATCCTTGTCGATACCGCGCAGCAGCAGACCCACGTTGTCGCCCGCCTGACCTTCGTCAAGCAGCTTCTTGAACATTTCCACGCCCGTCACAACCGTCTTGCGCGTCGGCTGGAAGCCCACGATTTCGCACTCTTCGCCGACCTTCACAATCCCGCGCTCGATACGGCCCGTCACCACCGT
>JAEUQE010000609.1 GCA_016789785.1 Bryobacterales bacterium | reverse complement strand
GAGGCGGATGTGCGTCTCGCAATTCGCGAGAACCGGAAGATCTTTATCGGTCCTCGCACCATTGTGACGCCGTCGGCCCGCGAGGCAGCCGGACTGCAAGATACGCTGGTCCTCGCACAACGTTCATGAAGCCAAACCTCGACACACTTAAGAAAGAGATGCACGAGCATCTCGCCACCCTGAACATTGCGGTCTTCCGCGGGATTGTGGCCGATCTTCACCGGCAAGGCCTGGTTTTATGGGACGTGCGGCGTGAACCCGATTTCCGCAAGTTCGTTGAGTGCGGCCGGCAGCTTGGCGTGAAGATGATGCTGTTGAGCCATGGGGAACTCGATCCGGCGATGATCGAGGATGCGGTCGAGAAGCTCGGCGAGACGGACATGCCTCGCGATGAGCAGCGTTCCATTGAGCGGCGTCTCAAGGAGCTGAAGCCGTTTGCGGGCTTCACGTGTTCCGTGGAACTGAGCTTCGAGTATCAGAACCGGTTTTATCTCTTCGATCTGCGCACCGAATGGTATGAGGAGCTGTTGGAACTCATGGATCAGATCGACCTCTCCGTCACCGATGGCGAAATGGATGACGAAGAGGACGACAGCATGTACTTTTCCCGCAACTGATGCGCAAAGCTGCCCGGTGGCTTGTTCCTGATCTGAATCAAGCGCAGGTCCGCGATCTCGCGCAAGCACTTCACATCCAAGATCTCGCAGCTCGCGTGCTGATCCGGCGCGGCTACACCGATCCGCCGGCGGCGCGCCGCTTTCTGCGCCCCAGCGTCGACGATCTTCTCGACCCCTACCAGCTCGCCGGAATGAGCGCAGCGGCGCAACGCTTGAAGCAAGCCGTGGAGCGGAAGGAGACCGTGCTGCTCTATGGCGATTATGACGTCGATGGAACAAGTTCGGTCGTCATTCTGACGAAAGCCATCGAACTGGCTGGTGGAAAGGCGAAGTTCCACATCCCGCACCGTCTGAAAGAAGGCTACGGTATGCGTGCGGAGGTGATCGATCAGGCCGTGCGCGACGGTGTGAGCCTGGTGGTGAGTGTGGATACGGGAATTCGCGCAGGCCAGGTGGTGAAGCATGCCCGCGAACTCAACCTCGACGTAATCATTACTGATCATCACCTCCCGGAGGAGGAGATTCCGCCCGCCCTTGCTGTGTTGAATCCGAACCGTCCGGATTGCCCCTACCCCGATAAGAACCTCTGTGGCGCAGGCGTGACGTTCAAGCTTGTGCAGGCTCTGTTTCGAGAGCTTGGATGGACTCCGGACCGCATTCGCCGCGTGGAAGAATCGTTTCTGAAGATCGTGGCGCTGGCCACAGTGGCCGACGTAGTGCCGCTGCAAGGCGAGAACCGCATCATCGTGAAGCATGGACTGGCGGGCTTCCGCACATTGAAGAACGCTGGTCTGCGTGCGCTGATGCGCGTATCGGGGTTCCAGGATGGAGATGCTCCGTCGGCGGGACAGGTGGCGTTTCGCGTTGCTCCGCGGATCAATGCGGCCGGACGGATGGCGCACGCCGAGGACGTGATCAACCTGTTCCTCACCGCGGATGAAGCACTGGCGCAGAACATCGCGGAGCGATTGCATGGCTTGAATCAGGAACGTCAGCAGACAGAGGCCGACATTGTCGCGATGATTCTCGAAGAATGCGAGCGCGTGCCGGTCACGGATGATCAGGCTGCGCTGGTGTTTTGCGGTCCGCAGTGGCATCGCGGTGTTTTGGGGATTGTTGCGAGCCGGCTGGTGGAGCGCTTTTGCCGTCCAGCGCTGGTGCTGGGAGAAGAAGATGGTGAGGCGCATGGCTCGGGCCGGAGTATCGCGCCGTTTCATCTGCTGGAAGCACTCGAGTCGATGCCCGATCTGTTTTCGCGCTTCGGAGGGCATCGCATGGCCGCGGGAGTCGCGTTGCGCGCGGAGAAGTTGGAAGAATTTCGAGCGCGCCTCAACGAATACGCGAAGCAACGGCTCACTCCCGA
>JAEUQE010000608.1 GCA_016789785.1 Bryobacterales bacterium | reverse complement strand
GGCTGGCCTTTCTGCTTGCCGCAAGTGAACTCCACCGTCGCGGATCCGCCGCTCCGAATGACCACGGAATCCGGATCACGAACCAAGTAGAGCAATGTCCGTCCGCCGCTGCTGAGATGCAGGCGCGCACGTCTGCCGAGGCACTCCACCTCCAGTAAGCTGCCCTCCACGGTCGGCGGAGGCGGCGCGGGGACCGGTTGCGGTTCACCCTGGAGTACCGGCGCTCTTCGGATCGTTGGCCTGGAGGGCTCCTGTTCTTGCTCCAAACCCGCAGAGGCTGGCTCAACGGGACGTGGCCGCATGGCAGCCGGCTTCGCGGCGCCTGCCACCGCGACTTGATCGAGGTAGCTCTGCAGTTTGGCAACCGCCAGTCTGTCGCCATCGTCCTCGGCGAACTGCCCAGCGCGGTCCGAGGCCTTTCGCGCCTCCGCCCGGTCGCCCGCTTGCGCGGTCACATACGCAAGCGTGTAAAAGAAGAAGAACGCGTTCTTCTTATCCACGCTCTTCACGGATTTCAGCAGGACCAGGGCTTCCTGCAGGTCGCCGTTCATTGCAAGGACGCGAGCCAGATCACTCTTGGCCCTGACGTCCGCGGGATCCAGTTCGAGACCTTTGCGAAGAATGGACGCCAGTTCCTTCCGGTCAACTCCCGAGGACTCTACCGTCGCCGCGTAGTCGTGATACATGCGAGGGTTGGTCCCTCCGGCCTTCATCGCTTGTCCGAAGTGCTCGCAAGCACGCGCGCGGTCCCTGTCGTAGAGCGCGGTGTAGCCCAAAGCTTCATGCGCCTCCCAACGCTCCGGGCTGCTCTGGGCCAGCACGGTGAGTTTCGCGCGCGCGTCCTCGAACTTACGGCCGATAAGGGCCAGACGCGCGAGATTGAGATCGACATCGTATGGCGCCGCGGGCGAAACTTCGGGCCTTTCGGCAGCCTTTTGAAGGGCTACGTCGAACACCGCAACCTTGTCGAGTTCCTGCCGCAAGTATACTCGCATGTCCTTCTCCACCTGCGCCAGAGATTTGCCATATACGGCCGAGAAGGCTTCCTCGGCGGTGCTGTTACCGACCAGCCGCGCAACCAGATCGGCAAACTTCGCGCGGTAGTCGTTCCCGAGATACAGCATGTTGGTCAATAACCAGGATTGTGCATAGAACAACCCCGCGCGATCCTTCTCGTTGTACTCCGGTGACTTGTGATTCACATTGACCAGGGTCGGAAGCGGGAGCCACTTTGAGTTCAGCAGCAGCATGCCGCGCCCAATGAGCGGTGCGCCGACATGAACCTTGTTGCCAACCGGACGCAGCGTGGAATACACGTCGGCCAGGCCTTCGTTCAGCCATGCAGGAATGTTCTCCAATTGCGATCCACGTATCAGAAAATGAACGTACTCATGAACAACCACGGGATAGTATTGCGAGTTCACCTGTTGCATCACGATGTAGTCGGTATCGTAACCCTTTGTGTAAAAGGCGAATGCACCTTCGTTCGGGCGATAGGGACGGTATTCATTTTCCGACCGGAAGGCGATGATACGCACCTTGGTGGCATCCGCCGGCGAGAGCTTCATTGCCTTGACGAAGAACTGCCGCACCTGTTCGAAGTGAAGCAACGCGTCGCGCGCGGTACGCTCTCCGTTGGTCGTATACATTTCGAAGTTGGGCGATGTGAGTTTGAGCCAGGTTTCCGCGCTCAACGGAATGCAGAAATAAAGACAATACGCAAGTAAGAACAACAGTTTCGCGTACATGCCCGCATATTAGCGCAATTCGCGATGGAGTGAGGGGCTTTGGAGCGATCGGCGGTCAGCGAACAGCGACCAGCTCAGACTTCACTGTCCCCCGCGAATACCACCTCGCGTTCGGCTGAAAGCTGAGAGCTGAGGGCTGACAGCTTTAGCCTTGACATCATAGCGACATCGGCCAGTTGCGGCCCGCGGGTTGGCCCGGCCGGGGATAACACGGCGGCAGATAGTCGCTGGTCTCATG
>JAEUQE010000607.1 GCA_016789785.1 Bryobacterales bacterium | reverse complement strand
GGCAATACCGGAGCATTCGCACCCTGCAATTCCGGAATCGGCGAATTGAGATCGAGGAAACGCGAGAGGCGGTCCTGGGGATCGATCATCGGCGATTCATACTCGTAGCGCAGTCCAAGATTGAGGGTGAGCCGCTGCGTCAACTTCACGTCATCGTGGAAATACAGACTGTAGAACGTGTTCCGGTGCAACTGCGTCGGGAGCGACTGAATCAAGGTGTTGTTGTCGAGAGCGCCGACCAGCAGCGTCGCCCACGCATCACCGCTCAGGTTGAGGTCGGGATTGAGGAACGTTGCGGCGGTGTGTTCCGGACGGACGTCGAAAGAGACTGGGCGCGGACGAACGGCAACGACGCGCTGCGAACGCCACTCGCCACCGACCTTGAAATAATGCCGGCCCTGCGCGCGGTTGATCTTCGATTGGAGATTGTAAGTCTCCGGATCCTGAAACCAGAAGCCCGTGCGTCCGAGATTGGTGGTGGAAGGCCCGCGGCGAACCGTGAAACCCGGATAGTAGATTGCCGGCGCGTCTTTCGAATACGGGGTATGCCAATCGCTGCCGAGAATCTCCGTCAGTTGCGCCGGGGTGATCTGCGACTCCTTCACCGCGAACGAATCGAAGATGCGGTTGTAGCCTCCGCGCACGTTCAGCACGGTGGCCGCGTTGATCATATAGACCGCGTCCATCACGGTGGTCCAGGCGTGACGCTCACTGCCATTGGGCTGTACCGCCCGCGTACCGGCATAGTTGTCCTGCGCGACATAGGTCTTGAACATGGAGAAGCGGCCGAAGATCTTCAGCTTCTCGGAGACGTTCCAATCCGCGCGATCGGAGAAGTTCCAATACTTCACGCGTTCGGCGAAACCGGTGCGGTAGTTGTTCACACCATCGGACCCTTCGCCGGGAAGATTCGGTTTCCAGATGTCGTTCATCACACGGCGGCCGACCGAATCCTGCTGGCTGGCCGGGATGATGTTATTCGGGAAGGGCTGGCGGGTTGCGGTACCGTCGGCGTTGAGGACGGTGGTGAAGGGATTGTAGATCGCGCGCAGACCGCCCCGTGCGTTGATGGAACGCGAGAAGTCGCCGGTACGTTCCGCGTCGGTAGGCAACGTAAAGGCCACCGAGCGCGGATCCTGGCTGCGCCACGCCTCATAGGATACGAAGTTGAACACGCGGTTCTTGATCACGGGCGAGCCCAAGGTGCCGCCAAAGATGTGATTGCGCGTAAGATTGGCGCGGCGAGTGATATGGTCGGCCACGGCGTTAATCGCCGGGTTACGGCCGAGATAGTAAGCCGTGCCATGATACTCGTTGGTGCCTGACTTCATCTGCACCGCGATGACGCCGCCCGCGGAGTGCCCGAATTCGGCGTCGACCGCGTTCTGCTGGACGCTGACTTCCTGCACCGCATCCATCGCGGGCGTGTAAGCCGACTTCTCCGAGGCCATGTTCGGCGCTCCGTCGACAATCACATCGTTCTTCGTGGTCGTGTTTCCGCCAACGTCGACCTGAGTGGCGGCCCAGTGGTGATACGGGCTTTGTTCAGTTGTCGAGCGAATGACGGCTGCCGGATTGAGCTGTGCCAGGAGGAACGGGTTGCGATTGATCACCGGAAGCTCGTTCGTCATCTTCTTGTCGAGGGTGAGGCCCATCGTCGAGGTATTGAACTGGACGGAAACAGGCGCTCCCTGGACGGTCACCGTTTCCGACGCCGAGCCAATATCAAGCGCGGCGTTCACCGTGACATCGCCGCGGCTCTGCACGAGCACGCCGCGCTGGGCGAACTTGCGGAAGCCCTGCATTTCGACGGTGACGGTGTAGTTGCCGGCAATCACGAAGTCGAAAAGGTATTGCCCGTTACTGTTGGTCAGTGTGTTGGCAGTGACATTTGTGCCCTCATTGGTGAGAGTCACCTGCGCCCCGACGATAACGGCTTGGGAAGAATCGGTAACCAGCCCCTGGACGCGGCCACGCACGTCCTGGGC